>NZ_JBPQTW010000401.1:0-2483 GCF_051386535.1 Streptomyces sp. URMC 127 | reverse complement strand
CCGCTCGCGCGGGATCTCGTTGCTGCCTACACCGCGCGGCGTGACGGTGCGGTGCCGTCCTGGGAGGCCCTCCCGGTCCAGTACGCGGACTACACCCTCTGGCAGCGCGAACTCCTCGGCGACGAAACCGACCCGGCCAGTCCCATGGCCCGTCAGGTGGACTACTGGACCACGCAGCTGGCAGAGGTGCCCGAACAGCTGAACCTGCCCACCGACCGTCCCCGCCCTGCGGTCGCCTCCTACCAGGGCGGGCACACCTGGCTGCGGCTCGACGCCGAGCTGCACCAGGCTGTCCAGCAGCTCGCCCGCCGGTCCGACACGACGGTGTTCATGGTGTTGCAGGCTGCGATGGCGGGTTTGCTGACGCGTCTCGGTGCGGGGACGGACATCCCGCTCGGCAGTGGTATCGCCGGGCGGACGGACGAGGCGCTCGACGATCTCGTGGGGCTGTTCGTCAACACGCTCGTGCTCCGTACCGACACGTCCGGCGACCCCACCTTCTCCGATCTGGTCGGTCGGGTGCGGGAGGCGAGTCTGGCGGCGTACGCGAACCAGGACGTGCCGTTCGAGCACCTCGTCGAGGTCCTCAACCCGCAGCGCTCGCCCGCTTACCATCCCCTGTTCCAGATCGCGTTCGTCCTGCAGAACACGCCGAAGGCCGAGTTTGCTCTGCCCGGGCTGACGGTACGGCCCCAGTTCGTGGGTACGGGGACGTCCCGGTTCGACCTGTTGTTCTCCCTGACGGAGGAGCGCGCGGAGGACGGCGGGCCGGCCGGAGTGACCGGGCTGGTGGAGTACTCCACCGACCTCTTCGACCCGGCGTCCGTCGACGCCTTGGTGGAGCGCTGGCTGGGGCTGCTGCGCACGCTCGTCTCCAATCCCGGGCTGCGGATCGGTCAGGTGGACGTCCTAGGCGACGACGAACGCGACCGGGTCCTGAACCGCTGGAACGACAGTGCGCGCGGTGTGACCGGGACGACTCTGCCCGGGACGACTCTGCCCGAGATGTTCGCTGCTGTGGTGGGGTCGTCGCCGGGTGGTGCGGCGGTGGTGTGTGGTGGTCGGGTGTGGTCGTACGGGGAGGTTGATGCGTGGGCGAATCGGTTGGCGCGTTGGCTGGTTGAGCGGGGTGTGGGTCCGGAGCGGCGGGTGGGGGTGATGTTGCCGCGTTCGGTGGAGCTGGTGGTTGCTGTGCTGGGTGTGTTGAAGGCGGGTGGTGCGTATGTGCCGGTGGACCCGGGGTATCCGGCGGAGCGGATCGCGTTCATGCTGGAGGACTGTGCTCCGTTGCTGGTGCTGGACGAGGAGAGTCTGCCTGCCGATCTGAGCGGTTATCGGGCTACCGATCCCGGAGTACGCGTGGACTCCGGGCATCCTGCCTACGTCATCTACACCTCCGGATCCACCGGCACCCCCAAGGGCGTCGTCGTCCCGCACTCCGGTATCGGAAGTCTCGCCGCCACCTTGGTGGACCGGTGCGCGGTGGATGCGGACAGCCGGGTGCTGCAGCTCGCGTCGCCGAGCTTCGACGCCGCGGTTCTGGAACTGGTGATGGCGTTCGCCGGTGGCGGGACACTGGTCGTCCCGGAGCAGACCCGTCTGGTGGGCGAGGCGCTGCGTGACGTCCTGCAGAAGCAGCGCATCAGCCACACGCTGGTGCCTCCTTCGCTGCTCGCCACTCTGCCGGACGACTCGGCGAGCCGGCTCACGGACTTGACGACCCTGCTGGTCGGCGGTGAGGCGTGCCTGCCGGAGCTGGTGGACCAGTGGGCACCGGGCCGCCGGATGATCAACGCTTACGGACCTACCGAGACCACGGTGTGCGTCTCCACCACCGAAGCGCTGACGGGACAGGCCGCCCCCATCGGCCGCCCCGTGTTCAACACGCGTGCCTACGTCCTGGACGAACACCTGCGACTGGTGCCGCCCGGGGTGGCGGGTGAGCTGTACGCGGCGGGCGAGGGAATCGCGCGCGGGTATCTGGGAAGGCCGGGGCTGTCGGCGGAGCGGTTCGTGGCGGATCCGTTTGCTGGTGATGGTTCGCGGATGTATCGCACGGGTGATGTGGTGCGGTGGAATTCCGGTGGTGAGCTGGAGTTCGTGGGGCGTGCGGATGATCAGGTGAAGGTGCGGGGTTTCCGTATCGAGCCGGGTGAGATCGAGTCGGTGCTGCGGGGTCATCCGCAGGTGTCCGACGCCGTGGTCGTGGTACGTGAGGACCGCCCCGGAGACAAACGCCTCGTCGCCTATGTCGTGCCCGGAACCGCCGAGGGAGACGGCGATACGGCCGAGCAGGTGACCGAGTGGCAAGAGGTCTATGACTCGGTGTATTCGGGTTCGGTGGTGTCGGAGTGGGGCGAGGATTTCACGGGGTGGAATTCGAGTTATTCCGGTGGTCCCATTCCGTTGGGTGAGATGCGGGCGTGGCGGGATGCTGCGGTGGGGCAGGTGTTGCGGTGGGGGCCGCGGCGTGTGCTGGAGAT
>NZ_JBPQTW010000400.1:0-2499 GCF_051386535.1 Streptomyces sp. URMC 127 | reverse complement strand
CCGTCACGGCGCCCACCGCCTCCTCGAACACGGCCTGGTTGTGCGCGGCCGGGCGGTGGAACCCGGACACCTTCCGCACGTACTGCAGGGCGGCCGCCCGGATGTCCTCGTCCTCGACGGACGGCGTCATCGGCGGGCGCAGGGTCTTGATGCTGCGGCACATGAGTCCAGTGTGCCGCCGCCACCCTCGTCCGTGCGTGCGCGGCAGCGTGACAGTATCGCTGTCATGACTACTTCTGATGACGCCCGGAACGTGAAGAAGGCCCCGGCGAAGGACCCTTGGGAGCTGCCCGACGTCTCCGGCCTGGTGGTCGGCGTGCTCGGCGGCACCGGCGACCAGGGCCGGGGCCTCGCCTACCGGCTGGCCAAGGCCGGCCAGCGGGTGATCATCGGCTCGCGCGCGGCCGAGCGGGCGGAGGCGGCCGCCGGCGAGCTGGGCCTCGGCATCGAGGGCGCCGGCAACGCCGAGTGCGCGCGCCGCAGCGACATCGTGATCGTCGCCGTGCCGTGGGACGGCCACGCCAAGACCCTCGAAGGGCTGCGCGAGGAGCTCGCGGGCAAGCTCGTCGTCGACTGCGTCAACCCGCTCGGTTTCGACAAGCAGGGCGCGTACGCCCTCAAGCCGGAGGAGGGCAGCGCCGCCGAGCAGGCCGCGGCCCTGCTGCCGGACTCGCGCGTCACGGCCGCCTTCCACCACCTGTCGGCCGTCCTGCTGCAGGACCCGGAGATCGACGCGATCGACACCGACGTGATGGTGCTCGGCGAGTCGCGCGCCGACACCGACATCGTGCAGGCCCTGGCGGGCCGCATCCCCGGCATGCGCGGCGTCTTCGCCGGCCGGCTGCGCAACGCGCACCAGGTGGAGTCGCTGGTCGCCAACCTGATCTCGGTGAACCGCCGCTACAAGGCGCACGCCGGCCTGCGCGTCACCGACGTCTGACCGGTACGGGCCGGGGCGGGGCGCGGGCGCCGGCCCGCCCCGGGGCGCGGGGCGGCGGGACGCGGGCGCGGCGCCTGAGCGACAATGGCCGGGATCGTGACCGTATGCGCCCCCGGACAGGAGCCGTCCCCCATGCCCCGCCTCGCCCTCTACGCCCTCGCCGTCTGCGTCCTCTCGGTCGCGGCGGCCGTCGTCTCCTTCGCGCAGGGCAGCTGGCTCGGCATCGTCTGGATCCTGCTGCTCGGCGTCTCGTCCAACATCGCCTGGTACTACGTGCGCAAGGCGAAGAACGACAAGGCCGCGGCCGCCGGCAAGGCGTCTTCCTGAGGCCGGGCGGCGCCCCGTGGGCGGGGCCCCGCCCGGCTTCAGTCGCCGCGCGGCGCCGGCTCCCAGCCCCGCCCGCCCGGCGGCCACTGGTACGAGGGCCTGCCCTCGGCGCCGCTGGTGCGGAAGGGCCTGCCCCGGTCGTCGATCTTCATGACCCCGCGCCTGCCGCCGCTGGACCACTGCACCTCCAGGTACCAGGTGACATCGTGGCGCCGGGCGGCCGCCTTGACGTAGAAGACCTCGGGGTCGCTCTCGCTCACCTTGTACGGGAAGTCGCGCTGCCCGTCCCTGGGCACGGCGGCGGGCCGCGCGGAGTCGAGGTCGACGGCGAAGGACCGCGTCGCGACGTCGCCGCCGCAGCCGACGCCCGTCGCGTAGTCGTTCCAGGCGAGCGGCGCCGCGGTGCCCTGCACCCGGACCTGCAGCCCTTCGAGGACGACGGTCTCCTTGCCGGTGCCCTGCAGGGTGATCTTGATGTACTGCTCGCCGGCCGCGACGGCCCCGAGCCCGGACACCCAGCCGGGTGCGTCGGGCTCCGAGGGAGGCAGCGGCACGCCGGCGGGTGCCCGGTCGGCCAGGAAGTGCTGGGAGCAGGGGCTCTCGTAGGCGTGGGGGCGGACGTGGGCGGTCAAGGGGACGCCGGTCCGGCGGGGGCCTTCGCCCCCGGCTCCCTCTTCCGGCTTCTCCGGCCCGGCCCCGGGCGACGGTGACGCTCCGGGGCTTCCGCTCTCCCGCCCCTTCTCCTGCTCCGGGCCCTGCGAGGCGGACGGCTCGCCGGACGGGCCGCCGCTGCCGACGCTGCCGCCGCCCGTGTCCGGCTTTCCGGACGCGGGCGTCTTCCCCTTCGCCGGCGAGGCCGCTTCCACGACTCCTCTCCTTCCGTCAGCGACGGAGGCGGAGCCGGAGCCGCTGCCGTCGTCGCTGCTGAGCGTGACGGCGAGCGCCGCTGAGCCCAGGACGGTGACGGCCGCCGCGGCGGCGACCGCCGCGAGGACGCTTCTGCGGGGCAGCCGCCTGCGCGGGGGCGTCGCCGCCCGGCCGGATGGCGCCACAGCTGGCGCCACGGGCGCGGCGTCCCGTACGGACTCCCCCGGCGCGGCGGGGCTCTCCGACGCGGCGGGGCTCTCCGACACCTCCTCGGCCTCTTCCGCCACGACGGGCCCTTCCGGCACCGCGGCGCCCCCGGCTCCCGCCTTCGCCGCCGGCCCCGCCTTCGCCCCGGACTCCCCCTT
>NZ_JBPQTW010000399.1:0-2542 GCF_051386535.1 Streptomyces sp. URMC 127 | reverse complement strand
CGGATCGCTCACAGACAGATCAGCACGCTCGCGGTGCTGACGCAGGAGAGCAGGCTGACGGTGCTCTGGCCGCCGCCCGCGCCACCGCCCGGCTCCGCCACCGCCTCCTCGGGCACGTCCTGGCCGCCGGGCCGCGCGCCGCCGGCCGCTTCCCGCCCGGCGACCTCGTCACCCGCGCCGTCGGCAACGCCGCCGACACCGGCACCGCGCCCGCCACGCTCGCCCACGCCGCCGCCTCCGTCGCCGGACCGGTCGGCGGGATCGTCGCCCTCGGGCTCATCGACCCCTGGCTCGCCGCCGCCTTCCTCGCCGGAGCGCCCCTCCTCGCCGCCCTCCTGCGCGCCTTCACCCGCGCCTCCACCGACAGCGTCGCCCGCTACCAGCAGCTCCAGGGCGACATCGCCACGCGCCTCGTCGAAGCCCTCGGCGGCGCCCGCACCATCGCCGCCGCCGGCACCGCGCACCGCGAGCGCGCCCGCATCCTCGAACCGCTGCCCCGCCTCTCCCGGCAGGGCCGGCGCATGTGGCGCGTCCAAGGCCGCTCCACGGCCCAGGCCGGCACGCTCGTGCCGCTGCTGCAGATCGCCGTCCTCGCCGTCGCCGGACTCCGGCTCTCCCAGGGCCTCCTGACCGTCGGCGACCTCCTCGCCGCCTCCCGCTACGCCGTGCTCGCCACCGGCGTCGGCATGCTCGTCGGCCACCTCAACGCCGCCGCCCGCGCCCGCGCCGCGGCGGGGCGCACCGCCGAGGTCCTCGCCGTGCCGCGCGTGCCGTACGGGCAGCGGCGACTTCCGGCGGGCGCGCCCGGCACGCTGGAACTGCGGGACGTGAGCGTCGTACGGGGCGGGCGGACGGTCCTGGCCGAAGTGAGCGTGACGGTCCCGGGAGGGACGTCGCTGGCCGTCGTGGGACTGTCCGGCAGCGGGAAGACGGTCCTGGCCGAAGTGGCGGGGCGGCTCGCGGATCCCGACGGCGGGCTGGTCCTCCTGGACGGCGTCCCGCTCCCTTCGATCCGCCGCGAGGACCTCCGCCGCGCCATCGGCTACGCCTTCGCCCGGCCGGCGCTCCTGGGCGGCACGATCGGCGGCACGATCGGGTTCGGGGCGTTCACCCCGGAGCGCGAAGCGCTGGAAGACGCGGCCCGGGCGGCGTGCGCGCACGACTTCGTACGGCGCCTCCCGCACGGCTACGACACGGCCTGCGCGTCCGCGCCCCTCTCCGGCGGCGAGGCCCAACGGCTCGGGCTCGCCCGCGCCTTCGCCCACGCCGGGCGCGTCCTGATCCTCGACGACGCCACGTCGAGCCTGGACACGGCGACGGAACGGCGCGTGGCGGCAGCGCTCCGGGCCTGCGCCGCCGCCACGCGCGTGCTCATAGCCCACCGCCCGGCGACGGCTGCGACGGCGGACCGCGTCCTGTGGCTCCACGAGGGCCGCGCGGTAGCCGTGGCCCCCCACACGGACCTCTGGCAGAACCGGTCCTACCGGGCAGTCTTCAATGCGTAAGCGCGGGACCCGCCGGGGGCGGGGCATGCACGGCACCGCCGGTCAGGTGTCGGGTGGTTGCACGCCGTTGCGGCGGGGGGTTGTGCCTGGCGGCGGGCAGCGGGGAGAGGCCGGGCCTCGCGGTGCCGCGGCCTCACTCGGCGGCGCGCCTCGTTCTTCCGCTGCGGCGGTGAGTGACCACGGCGGTGGTGTTCGGCGGTGCCGTTCAGGCCGTGGGCCGGGGCCGTGTGACACCGCCGGTCAGGTGTCGGCAGAGGGTGCGCATCTTTCTTCCGCTGCGGCGGTGAGTGACCACGGCGGTGGTGTCCGGCGGTGCCGTTCCGGCCGGGGGCCGGGGGCGCGTGGCACCGCCGGTCAGGTGTCGGCAGAGGCTGCGCCTCTTTCTTCCGCCGCGGCGGTGAGTGACCACCGCGGTGGTGTCCGGCGGTGCCGAGCCGGCCTTGATCCCCTGCGCAGGAGGACGTCGTCGTGACAGACGTTGAAGCCGGGCTTCTCCGGAGGGGGGCGCGGTTCGTCGCCGGGCGGCGGCTGGTCGTCGCCCGGCTCGTCCTGTGGTCCGTCGTGGAGGCGGGGCACACGTTCGCCATGGGGTACGCGCTGGCCGCGGCGCTGGACGACGGGTTCCTCGCGGGCGCGCCCCGCACCGGGTTCGCCTGGCTCGGCGCGGCCGCCGCCGCCGTGATCGCCGGCGCGTACGGCACGGGGAAGACGTACGGCGGCGTCGCCGGCCTCGTGGAGCCGTTCCGCGACCTCCTGGTCACGGCGGTCGTGGACCGCGCCCTGCAGCGCGGCGACGCCGCGGCCGTCTCCCGCCTCACCCACCAGACGGAGATCGCCCGCGACGCGTTCGCCGGCCTCGTCATGGTCGCGCGGTCGTTCGTCTTCACCGCGGCCGGCGCGCTGACGGGCCTGTTCCTGCTGGCGCCCCCGCTCCTGGCGGTCGTCGTGCCGCCCCTCGTCCTGGGGCTGGGCCTGTTCCTGGCGACGCTGCGCCCGCTCGCCCGCCGCCAGGAGGCGTACCTGGCCGCGGACGAGGC
>NZ_JBPQTW010000398.1:0-2575 GCF_051386535.1 Streptomyces sp. URMC 127 | reverse complement strand
GTGCTGCCGGGAGCCAGGGGCTGGGGGTTCCCGCGAAGATCGGCATCATCGGCGGGATGGTGGCCGCGGCCGGTGCCGCCGCCGCGTACGCCCTGATCGGGCTCTCGTCCGCGCCCGCCGGGCCCCCGCAGGCCAAGGCGCCTGCGGCCCCGGTGGCGCCCGTGGCGACGCCCAGGCCGACGCCCGCGCCGCAGCGGAGCCACTCCCCCGCCCCGTCGCAGACGCCCACGCCGGTGCCCTCGGCGCCGACGCCCAGGGTGAAGCCGCCCGTCGTGGCGCAGAGCCGCCCCGGCAGCACGGCGCCCGTGGTGCCGGTCCGTGCCGTGGCGCCCAGGCCGCGGCCGAAGCCGTCGCCGCCTCCCGCGCCGCCGGTCCACCGGCCCTCGCCCTCGCCGTCCCCTTCTCCGTCGCCCTCCCCGTCTCCTTCGCCCACTCCCTCGCCGCCGCCCCGGCCGCCGGCCGTCTACCAGCTCAATCAGCTCGCGTACGCGGGCGCGGGCGACGGCACGGCGCCCGCGGTGCGGCTGGGCGCGCACAGCTGGCTGTGGCAGCGGTACGGCCTGCGGGTCGGCGGCGTCACGTACGGGCACGGCGTGAGCGTGCACGCGCCCTCGGCCGTCACCGTCGAGCTGAACCGGCCCTGTACGGCCTTCAGTGCCCTCGTGGGCGTCGACGACATGTCGATGGGGCTCGGTGCCGCGCAGTTCGCCGTCTACGGCGACGGGGTGCCTCTGTGGCGTTCCGGCGTGCTGCGGGGCGGAGAGCCGGCGGTGCCGGTGTACGTGCCGCTCTCCGGCCACCGCACGATCCGGCTGACGGTGCAGCCGCGGCGGGGCATGGGCTGGACGGCGGTGTCGGACTGGGCGCGGTCGTGGATCTCCTGCGGGTGACGGCTCGGCTCCGGCCGCCGGAATGAAAGGTCCGGGGCCACTCAGGGGCCTTGCCGTCAGGCAAGAAGAACCCGCCGGGTAAGAAGAATCCGCCGGGGCGGCGAGCCCGCCGCCGGGGCCCGGGGCGGCCAGGCGCAGGGCGACGCCGTGCCCCTCCCGGCGCGGTCCGGCGGTGCCGAAGCCGCCCCCGGCAGCAGTGCCCAAGCCGCCCCGGCAGGCGGTGCCGAAGCCGCCTCACGTACCGGGCTCGTCCGTACCCGTCCGCGCTCGTCCCGTGCCCGTCCCCGTTCGTCCCCCGGCAGCATGCGGTTCCCTCACACGGGCGGGCCGGGTGCCAGCCCGCCCGCCACCGCGCGCTGACGCGGCGCCGCCGAGCCGGTCCAGCACGTCCCGCGCCGGGCCAGCAGGCGCCGCAGCCACACCTCGGTGGAGACGAGCTCCGCGAGGCCGTCCAGGGGCAGTGCACGGCCGTTCGCGGCGCCGTGCAGCGCGGCCCGTACGACCCGGGCCTCCACGAGCCCGGCGTCGGCGAGCAGCGGCGCCTCGAAGAGCTCCAGCAGCGGCCCTGCGGAGGCCCGCAGCCCCGCCCGTACGGCCGCGGCGTGCGCGGCGTGCGACGTGGCTCCCCAGCCCGCGGGCAGATCCTGGACGCCCGCCCCGGCGAGGACGGCGCGCAGGACCGCGGCGCGGGCGCCCGGTTGCACCCGGAGCGCCTCGGGGAGGGCGCGGCAGGCCCGTACGACCTGGTTGTCGAGGAAGGGGGCGTGGAGCCGCTGGCTGCGGACCTCGGCGGCCTGTTCGAAGATGCGGTGGTCGGCGGCGTGCCGGGCGAGGGCGGCAGCGGCGCGGCGTTCGCCGGGGCGCTGTGCGAGGCCCTGGGGACGGACGGCCGCGGCCTGGAGCCGAGCCGACACTTCGGCCAGAGCCTCACCCGTGAGCCAGCGTGCGGCGGGGCCGGGCCGGCACCAGGTGAGAGCGGCGAGGGAAGCGTCGACAGCCCCGCCCGCACCGGCGGGCGCGGCGGAGCCCGGGGTGTCGTCGGCGGGGGGAAAGGCCGTGGCCCGTAGCTGCCCGGCGGCCGCTTCGAGGCCTTCCCGGTAGGACGTGCGGGCCAGCCGGCGGGCCGCCCGGTAGACGGTGAAGGGGATGACGAGGGCCCCTCCGGAGGCGCCCTTGCCGGCGCGGGCGAGCGCCGAGACGGGCCGCAGGAGATGGCGCCGGCGACGGTCCATCAGAAGGTCGGCGAGGCGGGCCGGGTGGGCGTCGAGCGCCTGGCGGGCGCCGTGTCCGACGAGGTGGTCCGCGCCGCCGGCGGCGAGCCGGTGCCGGTGGCGTTCGGCGGTGACGAGGGAGGGGCCCGGTTCGTCGGTCAGGGGGCCGCCGGCGAGGTCGGCGTAGGGCAGGGCTTCCTCGCGGGCGGCGACGACGATGTGCCGCAGCCGGGGGTCGGCGGCGATGGCGTGGGCCCGTTCGAGTTCGGCCTCGCGGACGCGGCTGTCGTCGGTGACGAGGTCGTTGAAGGTGACGGCGAGCAGGCGGCCGCCGCCGGCGCCGTGGCCGAGGAGGGTGCCGGGGAGGCCCGGCAGGCCGCCGGCGAGCAGCGCCAGCGTGGCGGAGGCGCTGCCTCCGGAGAGGTCGGCGCCGATGCCGGGGGCGGGGCCCCCGCGGGCGGCGCGGCGGTGGGC
>NZ_JBPQTW010000397.1:0-2621 GCF_051386535.1 Streptomyces sp. URMC 127 | reverse complement strand
GCCCCGCGCAGTCCTGACCGGTCCGCGCCGCCCGCCCCCGCCCGTAGAATTCACGCGTGGCAGGACGGATCAACGATGACGACGTGAAGGCGGTACGGGACGCGGTCCCGATCGACGCCGTCGTGTCCGAGTACCTCCAGTTGCGCAACGCGGGCGGCGGCAACCTCAAGGGCCTCTGCCCCTTCCACGACGAGAAGTCCCCGTCCTTCCAGGTCAGCCCGGCCAAGGGGCTCTTCTACTGCTTCGGCTGCCAGGAGGGCGGGGACACCGTCGACTTCGTCAGGAAGATCGACCACCTCTCCTTCGCCGAGACGATCGAGCGGCTGGCCGCCCAGGCCGGCATCACCCTGCGCTACGAGGAGGGCGGCTACACCCCCGGCCGCCAGCAGGGCGAGCGCATCCGCCTCGTCGAGGCCCACAAGCACGCCGCGAAGTTCTACGCCGAGCAGCTCGGCGGCCCCGAGGCCGAGATCGGCCGGCAGTTCCTCGCGAGCCGCGGCTTCGGCCAGGAGGCCGCCGAGCACTTCGGCGTCGGCTACAGCCCCGCCGGCTGGGACCACCTCACCCGCTTCCTGCGCGGCAAGGGCTTCAGCGACAAGGAGCTGATCCTCTCCGGCCTCGCCCAGGAGAGCCGCGGCGGCCGCCCCATCGACCGCTTCCGCGGCCGCCTGATGTGGCCCATCCGCGACATCACCGGCGAGGTCGTGGGCTTCGGCGCGCGCAAGCTCCGCGACGACGACACCGGCCCCAAGTACCTCAACACCCCCGAGACCCCCCTCTACCGCAAGTCGCAGGTCCTCTACGGCATCGACCTCGCCAAGAAGGACATCGCCAAGACCAGCCGCGCCGTCGTGGTCGAGGGCTACACCGACGTCATGGCCTGCCACCTGGCCGGCGTCACCACCGCCATCGCCACCTGCGGCACCGCCTTCGCCGGCGACCACATCAAGATCCTGCGCCGGCTGCTGATGGACAACTCCGGCGCGAAGGTGATCTTCACCTTCGACGGTGACGCCGCGGGGCAGCGGGCGGCCCTGCGGGCCTTCGAGGACGACCAGAAGTTCGCGGCGAGCACGAAGATCGCCGTCAGCCCCGGCGGGATGGATCCCTGCGAGCTCCGCCTCGCCGAGGGCGACGACGCCGTACGGCGGCTGGTCGAGGAGAGCACCCCCCTCTTCGAGTTCGCGATCCGTTCCGTGGTCGCCCGGTACGCCCTGGAGGAGCCCGAGGGCCAGGCCGCCGCGCTGGAGGAGGCCGCGCCCATAGTGGCGAACATCAAGGACGGCTCCATCCGGCACCAGTACGCAGTCCGGCTCGCCGGACTGCTGGGCATCCTCGACACCCAGTTCGTCGTCATGCGCGTGGGGCAGCTGGCCCGCTGGGCGCGCGAGCGCGGGGAGCGCGGCGGCCCCCAGCAGCGCTCCGCCGGCCGGGCCGCGGCGCCCGCCGCCACCGCGGCACCGCAGGAGCCCGTGCGGCGCGGCCCCGCGCTCAACCTGCGCAGCCCCGCCGCGCTCACCGAGCGCGAGCTGCTCAAGCTCGCCCTGCAGCGGCCCGAGCTGGTCGCCCCCGCCTTCGACGCGTACATGGAGGACGAGTTCACGGCCGCGCCCTACGTGGCCGTGCGCCGCGCCATCGAGGAGGCCGGCGGCGTCACCGGCGCCCCCGCCGACTACCTCACCCGCGTCCGGGACGCCGCCCCCGACGACACCGTCCGCCGAATGATCACGGAGCTGGCCGTCGAGGCGATCCGGCACAAGAACGTGGACGAGGTCTACGCGGGGATCCAGCTCGTCCAGGTCCGGCTGCGCGCCGTCGAACGCCGCATCCGGGAGGTCCAGGCGAGCCTCATCCGCCTGGGCAGCAACCCGGACCCGGAGCACCTGGCTGCCGTCCAGAACGAACTGTGGGTCCTGGAGCAGTACGCCCGCGCCCTGAAGGACCGCGGCGCGGCAGCGCTGTAGCCTCCGGCCCGGGCCCGGCCGCCTCGTTTCCGCCGTGGCGGACCGGTACTCGCATGAGTGAAGGGCCAGGCCCTTCAAATCCGCCGCGGCGGCGATCAGCCACCGCGAACGTATCCGGCGGTGCCGGGCCGCCCCGCAGCTTCGTACGGCACCGCCGGTCCCGCAGCGGGGGTTGCTCGCCGCGGCGGCGGCGGGGGTGAGGGAGCGGTGCTCGCCTGGGTGAAGGGCCTGGCCCTTCGATTCGGTGAAGGGCCCAGCCCTTCATGTCCGCCGCCGCGGCGCGCAACCCCCACGTCGTGGACCGGCGGTGCCGAACCGGCGGGAAGTCCGTACGGTGCCGCCGCCCCCCCGCAGGGCCGTAACGGCCGGTCACGGTGCGGACTCAGAAAGTGCTCGCAAGCCCCTCGTGGCGGGCCCGCGTCGTACCCCACACTGGTGGGCGGTGCCTGAGTCCTCGGACGCGGCAGGCCCGGCCGCTCGGACCCGGAACTCGGAACCCTTCGCGTAGCCGCTCCTGATTCCCCGGGACGGCCGGCGGCCAGGCCGCTGCCGCCCCTTCCGGCGCATGCCGCCCCGAACCGGCAGCGATCACCTTGGAGGTCGCCCCCGTGCAGACCCGGATCCCGACCAGGCCCCAGCCCCGGCCCCCGGCCGCCC
>NZ_JBPQTW010000396.1:0-2653 GCF_051386535.1 Streptomyces sp. URMC 127 | reverse complement strand
CCACGCCCCGGCCCCTCGTCACCCCTCGTCCCCTCCGCGGCACCGACCGGCAGCACCCGGCGGCCACCGCTCCCGGGGAGGCGCAGCGTTCCAACAGCTCCACCGCACCCGCCGCTCCACCGCACCCGCCGGACTCATCGGATTCACCGGACTCGCCCGATTCACCGGACTCGTCGGCCCGGAACCCCGGACGGGATCCCCCGGCCCCAGCTCCACCTGTTCTGTTCTGCCTGATCTGCACCGCAGAAGGAGTCAGCGTGAGACCCACCCCCCAGACCAGACGCGCGCCCAGCAGAAGAGTCGTCGCCGCCGGCGCGCTGGTCGCCGTCTCGGCGATGATCGCCGCCGGCACCCAGGCCGGCACCGCCTCGGCCCGCTCGTCCGCCGCCGGAAGCGCACCCCGCCAGATCATCGCCAAGGCCGACCCCGGCGCGATGCCCGCCAAGCTCACGCCCGCGCAGCGCGCCGAGCTCATACGGCAGGCCGAGGCCGCGAAGGCGGAGACCGCCCGCACCCTCGGCCTCGGCCCGAAGGAGAAGCTGGTCGTCAAGGACGTCGTCAAGGACGTCAACGGCACCGTGCACACCCGCTACGAGCGCACGTACGAGGGCCTGCCCGTCCTCGGCGGCGACCTCGTCGTCGACACCACCAGGGGCGGCGCCCTCAAGAGCGTCGCCAAGGCGACCAAGGCCCGGATGGCGATCGCGACGACCACGCCCTCACTGTCCGCCTCCGCCGCCGAGCAGCAGGCCGTCAAGGCCGCGGGCGCGCAGGGCTCGAAGGCGAAGAAGGCCGACAAGGCGCCCCGCAAGGTCGTGTGGGCGGCGAAGGGCACCCCGGTCCTCGCCTACGAGACCGTCGTGGGCGGCCTCCAGGAGGACGGCACGCCCAACGAGCTGCACGTCATCACGGACGCGCGGACGGGCAAGAAGCTCTTCGAGTTCCAGGGCGTCAAGCAGGGCACCGGCAACAGCCAGTACAGCGGCCGCGTCACCATCGGCACGTCGCAGTCGGGCGGCTCGTACCAGCTCAACGACACCTCGCGCGGCGGCCACAAGACGTACAACCTCAACCGCGGCACGTCCGGCACCGGCTCCCTCTTCACCGACGCCGACGACGTCTGGGGCAACGGCACCACGAGCGATGCGGCCACCGCCGGTGTGGACGCCCACTACGGCGCCCAGCTGACGTGGGACTACTACAAGAACGTGCACGGGCGCAGCGGCATCCGCGGGGACGGCGTCGGCGCGTACAGCCGCGTCCACTACGGCAGCAACTACGTCAACGCATTCTGGTCGGACGACTGCTTCTGCATGACCTACGGCGACGGCTCCGGCAACTCCAAGCCGCTCACGTCGATCGACGTGGCCGCGCACGAGATGACGCACGGCGTCACCTCGGCCACCGCCAACCTCAACTACGCCGGCGAGTCCGGCGGGCTCAACGAGGCCACCTCCGACATCTTCGCCGCGGCGGTCGAGTTCTGGGCCGAGAACCCCAACGACGTGGGCGACTACCTCGTCGGCGAGAAGATCAACATCAATGGCAACGGCACGCCGCTGCGCTACATGGACAAGCCCAGCAAGGACGGCCGGTCCAAGGACGCCTGGTACTCGGGTCTCGGCGGCATCGACGTGCACTACTCGTCCGGCCCCGCCAACCACTGGTTCTACCTCGCTTCCGAGGGCAGCGGCGCCAAGGTGATCAACGGCGTCTCGTACGACTCGCCGACCTCCGACGGCCTGCCCGTGACCGGCATCGGCCGCGACAACGCCGCGAAGATCTGGTTCAAGGCGCTCACCGGGCGCATGCAGTCCACCACCGACTACGCCGGGGCGCGCGAGGCGACGCTGTGGGCCGCGGGCGAGCTGTTCGGCGTGGGCAGCGACACGTACAACAACGTGGCCAACGCCTGGGCCGCCATCAACGTCGGCAGCCGGGCCACCCCCGGGACCGGGGTCAGCATCACCGCCCCCGGTGACCAGACGAGCATCGTGAACACCGCCGTCTCCCTGCAGATCAAGGCCACGAGCAGCAACTCCGGCGCCCTGAGCTACTCGGCCACCGGTCTGCCGGCCGGTCTGTCGATCAACGCCTCCAGCGGCCTGATCTCCGGCACGCCGACCGCCACCGGCACCAGCAACGTGACCGTCACGGTCAAGGACTCCGCGGGCAAGAGCGCCACGACGTCCTTCAAGTGGACCGTGAACACCACGGGCGGCGGCAGCGTCTTCGAGAACACCACCCCCGTCGCGATCCCCGACGCGGGTGCCGCGGTGACCTCGCCGATCGTCGTCACGCGCAGCGGCAACGGCTCCTCCGCGCTCAAGGTGGACGTGAACATCACGCACACCTACCGCGGTGACCTGCGGATCGACCTCGTCGCGCCCGACGGCAAGACGTGGCGGCTGAAGGACACGGACGCGTGGGACTCGGCGGCGGACGTGAAGGAGAGCTACACGGTGGATGCGGCTGCGGTCTCGGCGACCGGCACGTGGAAACTTCAGGTCCAGGACCTGTACTCGGCGGACAGTGGCACGGTTAACAGCTGGAAGCTCAGCTTCTGAGTAGTCCTGCCGGACGGGCAAGTCGGTCGGCCGCGGGCCGTCTGTGGCTGGTCGCGCAGTTCCCCGCGCCCCTTGCAGGGGCGCGG
>NZ_JBPQTW010000395.1:0-2669 GCF_051386535.1 Streptomyces sp. URMC 127 | reverse complement strand
GGGTAGCCGTAGCCGCCCGGCGCCCCGCAGGCCGCGCCCCCCGGCGGCTACGGCTACCCGGGCCCGGCCCAGCAGCCCGCCCAGGGATACCCGCAGTACAACGCCTACCCGCAGCAGCCCGGCCCGTACGGCGCGCCCGGCCAGTACCCCGGCGCGCCCGGCGGCAACGGCGCTGACGGCGCCAAGAAGAAGCGCATGGCGATCATCGCCGGCGCCGTGGCGGCCGTCCTCGTCCTCGCCGGCGGCGGCATCTGGTTCGCCACCAAGGGCGGTGGCGACGACGGCCCGGTCAACGCCTCCAGCAACGGCCAGACCGGCGGCACCAACAACAAGGGCGGCCAGGGCGGCGGTGGCGGCGGTGGCAAGCCCAAGACCATCGACGGCAAGATGCTGTTCAACGTCGAGCAGGAGAAGGTCGACGACCTGGTCAGCATGAAGGGCATGTGGGCCACCGACCAGGTGGTCGCCAAGTCCGACATCTACAAGATCGTCGGCTACGGCCTGTCCGGCGGCAAGAAGTGGGAGCTCCCGCTCGACGGCGCCATCTGCTGGGCCAGCCCCAAGGCCACCGACGACGGCAAGGCCGTCGTCCTCGTCAGCGACGGCAAGCCCAGCTCGGAGAAGAAGTACGGCGGCCCCTGCACCCAGGTCATCGCCTTCGACGTCAACAAGGGCAGCAAGCTCTGGCAGAAGTCGGCCAAGGCCGGCGACCGCGACGTCACCTTCTCCGAAGTCACCATCGGCGGCGGCACGGTCGCCGCGGGCGGCATCAGCGGCGGAGCCGCCTGGTCGCTGGACGAGGGCAAGGAGCTGTGGGCCCCCAAGGCCGACGGCGACGACTGCCGCGACGCCGGCTACGGCGGCGGCAGCAAGCTCGTCGCCGTGCGCCGCTGCGGCGACATCGAGCGAGGCATCGTCACCATCCAGACGCTCGACCCCAAGACGGGCGCGGTGAAGTCCAAGTACCAGCTGCCGCCCGGCCTGAGCTGGCCGCACATCGCCTCCACCGAGCCCCTCGTCGTCGCCGTCAACGCCGGCGGCAGCACGGGCAACGGCGCGTCCGACTTCTTCGTGATCGACGACAGCGCCAAGGAAGGCAAGCTGCGCAGCAAGATCGGCACGGACAACGGCAAGTACGTCCCGCGCTGCCCGTCGACCGACGTCGAGGGCTGCACCAAGCTGTCCATCACCAAGGACACGCTGTACATGCCCACCGACGACCACGCCTCCGGCGACGCGAACCAGGCCGGCCGGGTCAACGAGATCGTCGCCTTCGACCTGGCCACCGGCCAGACCAAGGGCAAGACGGACGGCACCCCCGGCTCCACCCTGGTGCCCCTCGGCACCGACAAGGACGGCTACCCGATCGGGTACCAGATCCCGACCTACAACGCCGGCGGCAAGGTGCTGCGCATCGACCCCAAGACGTACAAGGCCGACGTGCTGCTGAAGAACGCCGACGAGACCTCCCGGCCGGAGCGGGAGCTGTCGCCCGACTTCCAGCAGGGCCTGTGGGCCCAGGGCCGGCTCTTCCTCGGCTCTACGTACGCGCACCGCAGCTCGGCCGCGCTGGGCAAGCAGTACACGATGATGGCCTTCGGCGGGAGCTGACCGGCTCCCAGGACCTGACATCCACCCGGGGTGACGCCGGTTGACGCAAAATGATCACGGCGCCGTCCGTACAGCGGTTTCCGACCGCTTGGCGCCGTGATCAAGCACAATTGACGCCGGAGAAGTCGTATCCCTGCTCGTCGCGCTGCCGTGCCTGAACGATCCGTTTCAGTCGCGAAGTACACGTGATTGGCAGGGATTTCGGCATTCCGGGGGACTTCTCACCGGTAAGGGGCGCGCAACGTCGAACAAGCGTGTAGCTTCCGGGGTCGAGGGGTCGACAAGGAGACGTAGAGACGTACGCGGGGCGACAGGGGGCAAGCGCATGGGCGTGCGGCTCATGGTGGTCGATGATCACCGACTGCTGGCCGAGGCGCTCGCCTCGGCCCTGAAGCTGCGCGGGCACCGGGTCCTGGCCGCGGCCGCGCCGAGCGCGGGCGCCGCCGACCTGGTGGTGAGCCGCGCACCCGAAGTGTGCCTGCTGGGCACCGCCACGCCCGCCGAGCCGGGCGCCTTCGACCCGGTCGTCCGCATCAAGCGGGACCGCCCGCAGGTGGCCGTCGTCGTGCTCGGCCCCGTGCCGAGCCCGCTCGGCATCGCCGCGGCCTTCGCCGCCGGCGCCTCCGGCTACGTCCGGCACAACGAGCGGATCGAGGGCGTCGAGCGCGCCATGATGAAGGCGCGGGCGGGGGAGGCGGCGGTCGACCCGCAGCTCCTGCAGGGCGCCTTCACGGAGCTGCTCAACCCCGCGGCCCAGCCCGACGACGAAGGAGCGCGGCTGCTGCAGCTCCTCACCCCACGGGAGGTCGAGGTCCTCGTCCGGGTCGCCGAGGGGGAGGACACGCGCCTGATCGCGGCGGGCATGGGGATAGCGCCGAGCACGGCGCGGACGCACGTGCAGCGGGTGCTGATGAAGCTGGGCGTGGGCTCGCGCCTGGAGGCGGCGGCGCTCGCCGCCCGCACGGGGCTCCTGGACCGCGCGGCGGGAGCAGGGCCGGTCCCGCCGCCGCGAAGCCCCTAGGAAGGGGAGTCCGGGGGCGTGCCCCCAGTTACGGGAA
>NZ_JBPQTW010000394.1:0-2722 GCF_051386535.1 Streptomyces sp. URMC 127 | reverse complement strand
CTTGCGGGGTGCGGCGGGCGAGGGGGGCGGGAGCGCGGCCGTGGGGCGGACGACGGTACGGGCCCCGGCTCGGCACTGCGCGGACCGGCGGATTCCTCCACGGAAGGTGAATCCGTGCCTCCGTACGTGCTGCGGGGTCCGCGCACTGGCCGGGCCGGGGTCGCCGTGCTTCTCGCCATCGGTGCAGAACGGGTGAAGGAGCGGTGGAGGTGCTTTCCGGCCGGTGATTCCCCGGGCGGGCGCAAGGGGCCGACGGCACGGTTCCGTTTCGGGCCGGGGCATGGTAGAGCCCGGCGCCCAGAGGCCGTTCAGGACTTCCTGGGCGTCCTCGCCCCGCGCGCGGCGGCCGGCGGCAGGCGGCATGTCGACGTCCGGCAGCCGTTCCTCGTAGGCCGTGCGGGTTTGCTGCGGGCGTGTGAAGGCCGTGTTACGGACGCACGTGCCGTTGTCATGCCGCGGCGCGGCGGCTTCCGCGCCGGGGGACGCGCCCGCGTCGGCCGGTTCTGGCCGCCCCGCCGCCGAGGCCGTTCCCGGGCCGCGATGCTGCCGGGCCGCATGAGTGAAGCGCGAACTCGTGTGTGAACTGACCTGGCCCGGGTAGGGATTGACGCATGGGGAGAGCCTTCCGGAGAGTCACTCGTGCGGCCGTCGCACTCGCCCTCGCCTGTGCGGGAGCGCTCGCGGCCGCGCCTGCTGCGCCTGCCGCATCCGCTGCCCCGGCAGCGGTGACCGAGGGCGGCTGCAGCCTGGACACCGGAGCCCGGGGCGTGCTCGGCGCCCCGTCCGGAAGCCCCGTCTCCGTGCCGCGTGCGGACGGCCGGGTCGATCAGTTCCAGGTGTTCTACGACTCCACCGCGACGCAAGGGCTGCCCTTCGTATGGCACCGCGCGCAGGATGCGCCCGGCGGGGCCTACGGCGCCTGGGAGCGGGTCAGCGCGGGCACGGTCGGCCCCAAGGCGAGCTTCGTGACCGCCGTGGAGAACGCCGCCGGCGGGCTGGAGGTGTTCTGGCTCGACCACGGCGGGTTCTGCCACTCGGTGCAGGGGCCGTCGGGCGGGGCCTGGTCCGCGCCGGAGGACTTCGGCCTGCAGCCTTCGCCCTACCACGGCTTCCTCGTGCTGTTCACGCGGTCGAACGGGACCCTCACAGCCATGGCGTCGTCGGGCAGGTACGACCGCTCCATGGAGTCGCGCACCCAGCTGAGCTCCGACGGCGTCTGGCGCCCGGTCGCCGCCATGGGCAAGGTTCCTGACGAGTTCGCGGGCCTGGGCGCGCCGAGCACCGTCACGGAACTGCCCGACCGGCGCCTGAAGGTGACGGCCCGTGAGTGGAACCGCGACCGCTACTGGCAGATCACCGAAGCGGCGCCGGACGACGGCGAGCCGCGCGGCTGGTGGCCCGCGCAGTGGCAGCTCTGTGCGACACCGGAGTGCGTCTGACCGGCGGACCGGTGCCTCGCCGCACCCTTGCGTGATCTTGTCGAAGACGCGAGTCGATCTCTTGCCCGAGGCAGGTTAGGTTAGCCTAAGCTAAGTCCGGCCTCGGGTGTTCGTGACGCACTCCCCGTGACCGCCGTGCCCTGCGCGGCGGTGGCAGTGCTGCGCGGAACCCGATGCCGGCCTCGGCCTTTTCCCGGCGGACGGATGCGCGCTCTCCTGCGCGGATCCGTCCTGCTTCGGCACGGAACGACGCAAGGACGGAACATGGTGCGCACAGCAGTGGCGGGCGCGAGCGGATACGCGGGCGGTGAGGTGCTGCGGCTGCTGCTGGGGCATCCCGGCGTCGAGATCGGCGCGGTGACGGCCGCCTCCAACGCCGGCCGCCCCGTGACGGAACTTCAGCCCCACCTCGCCCCGCTGGCCGGACGGACCTTCGAGGAGACCACCCCTCAGGTCCTCGCGGGGCATGACGTGGTTTTCCTTGCGTTGCCGCACGGGCAGTCGGCGGCGGTGGCCGCGGAGCTGGGTGAGGGGACGCTGGTGGTGGACTGCGGTGCGGATTTCCGGTTGAGGGATGCGGGGGAGTGGGAGCGGTTTTACGGGTCTGCGCATGCGGGGACGTGGCCGTACGGGTTGCCGGAGCTGCCGGGTGGGCGGGAGGCGCTGAGGGGCGTGCGGCGGATTGCCGTGCCGGGGTGTTATCCGACGGCTGTTTCGCTGGCGTTGTTCCCGGCGTATGCGGCGGGGCTGGTGGAGGCGGAGGCGGTGGTCGTGGCGGCGTCGGGGACGTCCGGTGCGGGCAAGGCGGCCAAGCCGCACCTCCTGGGCTCCGAGGTCATGGGCTCCATGAGCCCCTACGGCGTCGGTGGCGGTCACCGGCACACCCCGGAGATCGTGCAGAACCTCTCCGCGGCCGCGGGCGAGCCCGTGACGGTCTCCTTCACGCCCACACTCGCCCCCATGTCCCGCGGCATCCTCGCCACGTGCAGCGCCAAGGCCCGCCCGGGGGTGACTGTGGAGAGCCTGCGGAGCGCGTACGAGAAGGCGTACGCGGACGAGCCGTTCGTCCACCTGCTTCCCGAAGGGCAGTGGCCGGCCACCGCGGCGGTTTACGGCTCCAATGCCGCGCTGGTGCAGGTGGTGCTGGATGAGGCGGCGGGGCGGGTCGTGGTGGTGAGTGCGATCGACAACCTCACCAAGGGCACGGCGGGTGGTGCGGTGCAGAGCATGAACATCGCTCTGGGGCTGCCGGAGGGGCTGGGGCTCGGGGTGGCGGGGGTGGC
>NZ_JBPQTW010000393.1:0-2741 GCF_051386535.1 Streptomyces sp. URMC 127 | reverse complement strand
CAGCGGCACCGACCCGGAGGAACGATCATGGCTGCGGCACGCGAGGGCCTGCCCGAAGGCCGCTACGGCCGCTCGGCGGCCCACTCCTGGAAGCGGGTGACCTGGGCGCGGGCGATGCGTTCCGGGCCGGGGCTCCAGAGGGGCTCCGGCCGGCCGGCGTGCTGCGGTGCGGTGGTCATGACTGCTCCCGGGCTCCTGCGCGTCGTGGGCGGCGCCGCGCACGGCCGGGTGGGCGCGCGGCGCGGCTGAGCAGGACGATGCCACGTGATCGACTCCTGCACCAGAGCCGGTGGCGTACGTCTCGTTCCCGCCGCGGCGGGCGGGGGCGGGCGCTGTCCGGTCGTCCCTGCGCGGGTGAACGCCGTCTGAACGCGGGGCGCCGGCGGGTGTGCGGGTGGCAGGCTGAGCAGCATGGATGCGCGTGATCTGCTGCGGTTAGTGGGGATGGTCCGGACGGCGCGCGGGGTGCGTTCCCTGCGGTCGGCGCTGCGGCGGCGGTGCACGGACAGAGCGGGGCTGCCGCGGCCGGGTGCGGAGCGGGCGCGGGTGCCGGGTGCGGCGCAGGGGGCCGATCCCCTGCCGGGCGGCGGGGTGGTGCACTTCGCGCGGTCGTCGCTGCGGGTGCGGGTGACGGCGGGCGGCGCGGTCTTCTGCGGCTGGGACGGGGCGGTGCCGGAGCCGTCGTACGCCCTGGCCGGGGCGGGTCCGGAGGCGGACGAGCGGGCGGTGCTGGAGCCGGACACCGAGGGCGGCTGGCGGGTGGTGTCGGAGCGGGTGCTGGTCGTGGTGGGCCGGCACGGCACGGTGGAGGTGCGGACGCCGGGCGGGGTTCTGCTGCGGCGTGACCTGCCGCCGCGCTGGTGGGAGCCGGCGGGCCCGGCGGACGCGGCGCCGGGTGAGCGGCGGGGCGGGGCGCGCTGGGCGGTGCGGTCGGAGGTGCCGGCGGACGCGCGGTTCTTCGGGCTGGGCGGCCGGTCGGCGGGTCCGCGGCTGCGGGACGGCTCGTACCGGCTGTGGAACACCGATCCGTCCCGTCCCTTCGAGCCGGGTGACGATCCGCTGTACATCACGATGCCGGTGCAGCTGGTGGTGGCGGACGCGGGGACGCACCTGGTGTTCCACGACAACTCGTGGGACGGGCGGGTCACGCTGGCGGAGGGCGAGGAGGGGGCGGGCTCGGGCCATGACCGGCCGGGGCGCTGCGAGGTGCGGATGGACGGCGGCCCGCTGCGCTCGTGGGTGCTGGTGGGGACGCCTGCGCGGGTGCTGCACGGCTGGTCGGTGCTGACGGGGAGCGCCGCGGTGCCGCCCGTGTGGGCGCTCAGGCACCATCACGCGCGCTGGGGCTTCGGCAGCGAGCAGGAGGTGCGCCGGGTGGTGGCGGGGTACGCGGAGCGCGGGCTGCCGCTGTCGGCGCTGCACCTGGACATCGACCACTACCGGGGGCACCGCGTGTTCACGGTGGACCGGGAGCGGTTCCCCGATCTGCCGGGGCTGGCGGCGGAGCTGCGGGAGAAGGGGGTGCGGCTGGTGTCGATCGTGGATCCGGCGGTGAAGGCCGAGCCGGGCCAGTGGGTGTTCGACAGCGGTGCGGCCGCCGACGCGTTCGTGCGGGACGGCCGGGGGCGGCGGGTGCGGGGCGAGGTGTGGCCGGGCGAGTCGGTCTTCCCGGACTTCACGGATCCGCGGGTGCGCAAGTGGTGGGGCGGGCTGTACGGGGAGCGGCTGGCGCAGGGCTTCTCGGGGGTGTGGCACGACATGAACGAGCCGGTGTCCTTCGCGCCGTTCGGGGATCCGTCGCTGCCGCTGTCGGCGCGGCACTCGCTGGAGGGCCGCGGCGGCGACCACCGCGAGGCGCACAACGTGTACGGCCTGTCCATGGCGCGGGCGGGTTACGAGGCGCTGCGCGAACTGCAGCCGGGAGAGCGGCCGTTCCTGTTCTCGCGCTCGGGCTGGGCGGGCATGCAGCGCTACGGCGGCACGTGGTCGGGCGACGTGGCGACGGGCTGGCCGGGGCTGCGGGCGTCGCTGGCGCTGGTGCTGGGCCTGGGGCTGTGCGGGGTGCCGTACTCGGGGCCGGACGTGGGGGGCTTCTCGGGCTTCCCGTCGCCCGAGCTGTTCGTGCGCTGGTTCCAGCTGGGCTCGTACGTGCCGCTGTTCCGCACGCATTCGGCGATCACGGCGGGGCGGCGGGAGCCGTGGGAGTTCGGCGGGGAGGCGCTGGAGCACGCGGGGGCGGCGCTGCAAGAGCGGATGCGGCTGCTGCCGTACTTCGTGACGCTGGCGCACCTGGCGCAGCGCACCGGTGCGCCGTACGTGCGGCCGGTGTGGTGGCGTTCGCCGGAGGACCGGGCGCTGCGGGACTGCGAGGACGCGTTCTTGCTGGGCGATGCGCTGCTGGTGGCGCCGGTGCTGGAGCAGGGGGCGGACCGGCGGGCGGTGCGGCTGCCGCGCGGGCTGTGGTACGACACGGCGACGGGCCGGGCGCACGAGGGGCCGGGGCAGGTGCTGCTGGACGCGCCGCTGTCGCGGATCCCGGTGCTGGCGCGGGCCGGGTCGGCGATCCCGGTGCGGGGGGAGGCCGCCGGTTCCGTGGAGCTGGAGGTGTGGGCTCCGGCTCCGGGCCGTACGGGCGGCGGCGTCTTCGTGCCCGACGCGGGGGACGGCCGGCAGGTGCCGGAGGTGGTGCGGTTCATGACGTCCCTGCGGGACGGGAAGGTCGTGGTGGAGCGGGAGGGGGC
>NZ_JBPQTW010000392.1:0-2748 GCF_051386535.1 Streptomyces sp. URMC 127 | reverse complement strand
GTTGCGGGTGGTGGGGGCGGGGTCAGAATCTACGCGCGTTGCCGTGATGTGACCTGTCACGGCGTGAACTGTGAACTTGGGGAGTTTGACGTGCCGCTGAACCGGAGGAATTTTCTGGGGCGTACTGCTGCGACGGGTGCGGGTGTCGCGCTCGTGGGGGCGGTGGGTGCCGGGTCTGCGGAGGCGCAGGAGGTGGATGCGGGTCTGATGGGCGGCGGCCGGGGGAAGCGGAGGTATTCCTTCACCGTCATGGGGACGACGGATCTGCATGGGAACGTCTTCAACTGGGACTATTTCACGGATGCCGAGTTCGATGACAAGGCGCACAATGATGTGGGTCTGGCGAAGATTTCGACGCTGGTGAATCAGGTGCGGGCGGAGAAGGGGCGCCGTAACACGCTGCTGATCGATGCAGGTGACACGATTCAGGGTACTCAGCTGTCGTATTACTACGCGAAGGTGGATCCGATCACGAAGGTGCGCGGTCCGGTGCATCCGATGGCGCAGGCGATGAATGCGATCGGGTACGACGCGGCGGCGCTGGGGAATCACGAGTTCAATTACGGGATTCCGGTGCTGCGGAAGTTCGAGGAGCAGTGTGATTTTCCGCTGCTGGGGGCAAATGCGCTGGATGCGAAGTCGTTGCGGCCGGCTTTTGCTCCGTATGTGATGAAGCGGGTGTGCACGCCGTTCGGTCGTGATGTGAAGGTGGCGGTCCTGGGGTTGACGAATCCGGGGATTGCGATCTGGGACAAGGCGAATGTGCAGGGGAAGATGGTGTTCCCGGGCCTGGAGGAGCAGGCGGCGAAGTGGGTGCCGCGGCTGCGTTCGATGGGTGCGGATGTGGTGATTGTGTCGGCGCATTCGGGTTCGAGCGGGACGTCGTCGTACGGTGATCAGCTGCCGTATATCGAGAATGCGGCGGCGCTGGTGGCGGAGCAGGTGCCGGGGATCGACGCGATTCTGGTGGGTCATGCGCATACGGAGATCCCGGAGTACCGGGTGGTGAACAAGAAGACGGGCAAGCAGGTGGTGCTGTCGGAGCCGCTGAAGTGGGGCCAGCGGCTGACGTTGTTCGACTTCGGTCTGGTGTGGGAGCGGGGCCGCTGGCAGGTGGAGTCGGTGGGTGCGAAGGTGCTGAACTCGAATGCGGTGCCCGAGGACAAGAAGATCACCCGGCTGCTGCGTGATGAGCACGAGAAGGTCGTGGCGTATGTGAATCAGGTGATCGGTACGTCGACGGCGGCGATGAGTGCTGCGGAGGCGGCGTACAAGGACACTCCGGTCATCGACTTCATCAACCACGTGCAGAAGGAGACGGTGAAGGCGGCGCTGGCGGGGACGGCGTACGCGTCGCTGCCGGTGTTGTCGCAGGCGTCGTGTTTCTCGCGGACGGCCGGGGTGCCGGCGGGGAAGGTCTCGATCCGTCAGGTGGCGGGGCTGTATCCGTTCGAGAACACGCTGGAGGCCCGGGTCCTGACGGGCGCGCAGCTGCGGGAGTATCTGGAGTTCTCGGCGCGGTATTACGTGCGGACGCCGGCGGGTGTTCCGGTGGATCCGGCGAAGCTGACGAATGCGGAGGGTGTTCCGGATTACAACTATGACGTGGTCAGCGGCCTCTCGTACGAGATCGATATCGCGAAGGCGCCGGGGGCGCGGGTTGCGAAGGTGATGTTCGACGGGAAGCCGCTGGACGACGCGGCCGAGTTCGTCCTGGCGGTGAACAATTACCGGGCCAGTGGCGGGGGGAATTTTCCGCATGTGGCGCGGGCGAAGCAGGTGTGGGCCAACTCGGAGGAGATCCGTAACACGATCATTTCCTGGGTGAAGGCGCAGGGGACGATCGATGTGGCGAAGTTCGGTTCAGTGGACTGGAAGCTGACGCGGGATGGTGCGCCGGTCTTCTGATCCGGTGGTGCGGGGCCGTGATTGTGGTCGCGGTTCCAGGCCGAATGTGGTGAAGGCGGTCCGCTCCGGTAGGGGGTAGGCCGTCTTTCCCGTGATGGCGTTGAGGATGGTGGCGCTGCGCCAGGCGGCGAGGCCGAGGTCGGGGGTGCCGACGCCGTGGGTGTGGCGTTCGGCGTTCTGGACGTGGATGGCGCCGCGGACGAGGGGGTCGAGGACGAGGCGGTGGTTTTCGTCGATGCGGGGGCGTTCGCTGTGGTCGCGGCGGATGTAGGGGTCGAGGGCGGCGAGGAGGGTGTCGACGGGGCGTTCGCGGTAGCCGGTGGCGAGGATGACGGCGTCGGTGGTGATGCGGGAGCGGGTGCCTTGCTGGGCGTGTTCGAGGTGGAGTTCGACGCGGGTGGTGCCGACGCGGCCGGCGGTGCGGACGAAGACGCCGGGGGTGAGGACGGTGTCGGGCCAGCCGCCGTGGAGGCTGCGGCGGTAGAGCTCGTCGTGGATGTCGGCGAGGGTTTCGGCGGCGATGCCTTTGTGGAGCTGCCATTGCTGGGGGAGGAGTTGGTTGCGTACGGGTTCGGGGAGGGCGTGGAAGTAGCGGGTGTAGTCGGGGGTGAATTGTTCGAGGCCGAGTTTGCTGTATTCCATGGGGGCGAAGGCGGGGGTGCGGGCGAGCCAGTGGAGTTTTTCGCGGCCTGTTGGGCGGTTGCGGAGGAGGTCGAGGAAGACTTCTGCGCCTGATTGGCCGGAGCCGATGACGGTGATGTGTTCGGCGGCGAGGATGCGTTCGCGGTGGTCGAGGTAGTCGGCGGAATGGATGACGGGGACGGCGGGGGCGTCGACGAG
>NZ_JBPQTW010000391.1:0-2754 GCF_051386535.1 Streptomyces sp. URMC 127 | reverse complement strand
CTCGTCCCCCTCACCGACACCACCCACGCGCGCACCGCCGTCCACCGCATCGCCCGCGCCGCACGCCGCGGCAACCCCCTCCTGGAAATCGAGACCTCCGCGGCCGTCCACGAACTGCTCGTCGCCCTGCGCCGCGCCCGCGCCGACACCACGCCCGGCGGCGAACCCGTCCTCCAGGCCCTCGCCCGCGACGCCTTCCTCCCCCTCACCGTCGCCCAGCACGCCGCCCGGCACGGCATGACCCCCGCCGAACTGCGCGCCGCCGTCCGCCGCGGGGCCGGCTGCAGCCCCAAGGACTACCTGCTCAGCATCCGCCTCGGCCGCGCCAAGGAGCTCCTCGCCGCCACCGAACTGCCCGTAGCCGCCGTCGCCCGCCGCGTCGGCTACGCCGACCCCGCCTACTTCAGCCGCCTCTTCACCCGCCGCGTCGGCACCGCACCCGTCCGCTTCCGCGCCCGGCAGGGACACGCCGTCCCCGGCGGCTGGAGCGCGCGCGTCCCCGACCCCGCCCACCCACCGGTGATCGCACCCCGTTCCTCCGCATAGGCTCGGTGACCATGAGCAACAGTTCCATGGACGAGTCCGTACGGGCCGAGCTGGGCCGGCTGCGCGACAGCATCGACAACATCGACGCAGCGGTGATCCACATGCTCGCCGAGCGCTTCAAGTGCACCCAGCAGGTCGGCCACCTCAAGGCCGCCCACAAACTGCCCCCCGCCGACCCGGCCCGCGAGGCCCGCCAGATCGCCCGCCTCCGCGAACTGGCCGAGAACGCCAAACTCGACCCCGCGTTCGCGGAGAAGTTCCTGAACTTCATCATCGCCGAGGTAATCCGCCACCACGAAACAATCGCCCGCGCGTAACGCGCCGCCGCGGCGCTTGCTCATACGGCTGCCCGTCCGGGCGCGGGCCGCGCACGTGCGGGTGCCCGTCCAGGCGCGGGCCGCGCACTTTCCTTCCGCCGCGACGGCGACCAGCCGAGACGACGCGCCCCGGCGGTGCCGTGCCCACCCGCAGCCGGGCCCGGCACCGCCGGTCTCCGCCGAGGGGGTTGCTGACCGCTGCGGCGGGGGAGTGGGTGCGCGGTGCCCATCCGGGCACGGGCCGCGCACTGGTGGTTGTTCCGCCGCGACGGCGACAAGCGGAGACGGCGCGCCCCGGCGGTGCCGTGCGCACCTGCATCTGTGCGGCATGGCCGGTTCCCCCGCGGCGGGGGAGTGGGCGCGCGGTGCCCGTCCGGGCGCGGGCCGCGCACTTTTTTCCGCCGCGACGGCGACAAGCCGAGACGGCGCGCTCCGGCGGTGCCGTGCGCACCTGCAGCCGGGTCCGGCACCGCCGGTCTCCGCCGAGGGGGTTGCTCGCCGCTGCGGCGGGGTTGAGGGGCGCGGTGCTCATTCCAGTGCGGGTCGCACACTGGTCTTCCGCCGCGACGGCGCCCAGCGGAGACGGCGCGTCCCGGCGGTGCCGTGCTCACCCGCAGCCGGGCCCGGCACCGCCGGTCCCCGCCGCGCGGGTCGCTCGCCGTTGCGGCGGGGGAGTGGGTGCCCGGCGGTCATCCCGGCCGCGGGCCGCGCACTGCGGCATGGCCGGTTCCCCCGCGGCGGGGGAGTGGGCGCCCGCCGCCGCGGGACGCGCCCCCACCCGCACCCGGCCCGCAACAATGTGCGCATGCCCGTACTCACCCGCGACGAAGCCCGCGCCCGCGCCCGCCTGCTCGACGTGCACCGGTACGCCGTCGACCTCGACCTCACCCGCGGTGACGAGGTCTTCACCTCGACCACCCGCATCCGCTTCACCGCGCGCGAAGCCGGCGACACCTTCGCCGAGCTCCGGCCCGCCGTCCTCCGCCGCGCCGTCCTCGACGGCCGGCCCCTCGACCCCGCCGCGCTCGACGACAACCGGCTGCCCCTCTCCCTCACCGCCGGCGAGCACGAACTGCTCATAGAGGCGGACATGCACTACTCCCGCACCGGCGAGGGCATGCACCGCTTCACCGACCCCGCCGACGGCGAAACGTACCTCTACACCCAGGCGTTCCTCGACGACGGCCAGCGCGTCTTCGCCTCCTTCGACCAGCCCGACCTCAAGGCGGTCTTCGACGCCACCGTCACCGCCCCACCCCACTGGACCGTCCTCGGCAACGCCGTGGGAACCCGTACGGGCGACCCGGCCGAAGGCCGCTGGACGTTCGCGACGACACCACCGCTCAGCACGTACTTCGTGGCGTTCGCCGCCGGCCCCTGGCACACCGTCCGCACCGAGCACGCCGGCCTGCCGTTCGCCCTGCACTGCCGCCGCTCCCTCGCCCCCCACCTCGACGCCGACGCCGACGAGCTCCTGGACATCACCCGCCGCTGCTTCGACCGCTTCCACGAGATCTTCGACGAGCCGTACCCCTTCGACTCCTACGACCAGGCCTTCGTCCCCGAATTCAACGCCGGCGCCATGGAGAACCCCGGCCTGGTCACCTTCCGCGACGAATACGTCTTCCGGTCCGCCGTCACCGACACCGAGCGCGAGACCCGCGGCGTGACGATCGCCCACGAAATGGCCCACATGTGGTTCGGCGACCTCGTCACCCTCCGCTGGTGGGACGACATCTGGCTGAACGAGTCGTTCGCCGAGTACATGGGCTACCAGGTCCTCACCGAAGCCACCCGCTTCGACGGCGCCTGGACCGACTTCGCCTGCGCCCGCAAGGGCTGGGGCTACGACGCCGACCAGCGCCCCTCCACCCACCCCGTCGCCCCGGAC
>NZ_JBPQTW010000390.1:0-2763 GCF_051386535.1 Streptomyces sp. URMC 127 | reverse complement strand
GCCCGGGCGCCCCCGCACGAGCTCCCTCCTACGGGTGAGGAGGGCGTGGCCGGAGCGACGATCGCCTCATCCGAGGGAATGATCGGATGCCGGAAAGGGTGTGTGACACGGCTCCGTCCTTCACGAGCCGTGTCCCGGAGAAGGGCGTGAGCGATGGCACCTGACAGCGCGACGGGACCGTCCCGCGAGCGTGCCGTGGGGGAATCGCCCCTCGGGCGTCCCGCGCCCGGGGCGGCCCCGGCGCCGGGCGGGCCCGGCCGCCCCGGCCAGGCGCTCGCCCCGCAGCCGTGAGGACCGCCTCGTGGCGCCGCGAGGCCGCCGCCGGCATCGCCGCCACGCTCGCCGCCGCCCTCTTCGCCGCCTGCGCCGATGACGCCCGCACCGGGCCGGACGGCGCCGGCGGCACCGCCGCCCGCAGCACCACGGTCACCGTCGGCACCTTCGGCGTCTTCGGTTACAAGCAGGCGGGCCTCTACGCCGAGTACGAGCGGCTGCACCCCGAGATCACGATCAAGGAGAGCGTGATCGAGCGGAACGACGCCTACTACCCGCAGCTCCTCACCCACCTCGCGGCCGGCGGCGGCCTCGCCGACATCCAGGCCGTCGAGACGGGCAACATCAACGAGATCGTCACCACCCAGGCCGACCGCTTCGTCGACCTCTCCCGCGTCCGCGGCGTCCGCCGCGGCGACTGGCTGCCCTGGAAGTGGGCCCAGGCCACCACGCGCGACGGCCGCACGATCGGCCTCGGCACGGACATCGGCCCCATCGCCGTCTGCTACCGCAAGGACCTGTTCGCCAAGGCGGGGCTGCCCACCGACCGCGAGAGCGTCGGCCGCCTCTGGGCCGGCGACTGGCAGAAGTACATCGACACCGGCAAGCGGTACATGGCCAGGGCCCCCGCCGGCACCGTCTTCACCGACTCGGCCGCCGGCATCTACAACGCCTCCGTCCACGCCCACGCCGAGCGCTACTACGACCACGAGGGCCGGCCCGTCTACCGCACCAGCCGCGCCGTCAAGGAGTCCTGGAACCTGGCCATGCAGGCCGCCGAGGGCGGTCTGACCGCCCGCCTCAAGCAGTTCGAGAAGCCCTGGGACCAGGCCTACGCCAACGGCCGCTTCGCCTCCGTCGCCTGCCCGCCCTGGATGCTCGGCTACATCAAGGAGAAGGCCGGCGCCGAGGGCAAGGACAAGTGGGACGTGGCCGCCGCCCCCCGCCCCGCCAACTGGGGCGGCTCCTTCATCACCGTCCCCAAGGCCGCCCGGCACCGCGCCGCGGCCACCGCCCTCGCCGCCTGGCTCACCGCGCCCGAACAGCAGGCCAAGCTCTTCGGCCGGCAGGCCAGCATCCCCTCCACCCCCGCCTCCTACGCCATGCCCCTCGTCCGGGACGCCCGCAACCCCTACTTCTGCGGCGCCCCCACCGGCCGGATCTTCGCCGCCGCGGCCCGCGCCATCCCCACCCTCGTCATCGGCCCCAAGGAGCAGCAGATCGGCACCGCCTTCACCGACGTCGGCATCCCACAGGTCGAACAGCAGGGCAAGTCCCCCGCGGCCGGCTGGAAGGCGGCACAGAAGGAGATCGACAGCGTGGTGGACGCATGACGGCCACGGCCCGCACCCCGGCCGCCGCCGGGACGCCCCTGCCCGGCCCGCCCCGTACGAGCGGAAGGGCCGCACCGGGCCCCTGGCGCCGCCGCCTCTACCGCTGGGACGTGCGCTACAGCCCCTACGCCTTCATCGCCCCCTTCTTCCTCTTCTTCGGCGCCTTCGGCCTCTTCCCCCTCGTCTACACCGGCTGGGCCTCGCTGCACCGGGTGGAGCTGGCCTCACCCGACCACATGGAGTGGGTCGGCCTGCACAACTACCTCCGGCTGCTGGACGACGCGTTCTTCTGGAACGCCCTGCGCAACACGCTCACCATCGGCGTCCTGTCCACCGTCCCCCAGCTGCTGATGGCGCTCTGGCTCGCCCACCTCCTGCACTACCGGCTGCGCGCCGCCACCTTCTGGCGCGTCGCCCTCCTCACCCCGTACGCCACCTCCGTCGCCGCCGCCACCCTCGTCTTCGTCCTCCTCTACGGTCGCGACTACGGCATGGTCAACTGGGCCCTCGGCGCCCTCGGCATCGGCCCCGTCGACTGGCAGAACGGCACCTGGAGCTCCCAGATCGCCGTCTCCTCGATCGTGATCTGGCGGTGGACGGGCTACAACGCCCTGATCTACCTGGCCGCCATGCAGGCCGTGCCCGACGAGCTGTACGAGTCCGCCGCCCTGGACGGCGCCACCCGCCGGCAGCAGTTCCGCTACGTGACCGTGCCCGCCCTGCGCCCCACGATCCTCTTCACCGTCGTCGTCTCCACGATCGGCGCCACCCAGCTCTTCGGCGAGCCCCTGCTCTTCGGCGGGGCGGGCGGCCAGAAGGGCGGGGCCTCGCACCAGTTCCAGACCCTCGGGCTCTACCTCTACGAACAGGGCTGGTTCAACTTCCACCTCGGGCGCGCCTCCGCCGTCGCCTGGACGATGTTCCTGATCCTGTTGCTGATCGCCGCGGCCAACATGCTGATCGCGCGGCGGCTGAGGAAGAGCCACTGAAGGGCCGCTGCCGTGACGCTCACGACGACCGGACGACCGAAACGCGAAGGCCCCGGCCCCCGGCGGCGGCCCCGGACCCGCACGAAAATCCTCCGCGGCCTGCGCAGACTCCGCCGCCCGGGCAGCGCCGGCCGCCTCCGCCCGCGCCGGCCGGCCCGGCCCGCGCC
>NZ_JBPQTW010000389.1:0-2771 GCF_051386535.1 Streptomyces sp. URMC 127 | reverse complement strand
CCGGTGCACGAGCCCGCGCGCCCGGCCGGGCGCTCCTCGGGCAGCGGGGTGCCGGCGGACCAGGACGTGCCGTAGGAGTGGTCCTCCGCCGGCGGGGCCGGCTGCTGCCACGTGCCCGTGTCCCAGGTGGGCGTCTGCCAGGTCTGGGTGACCGGCTCGTCGTGGGCGTGGAAGCCCTGGCCGCCGTTGGTCGGCCACTGGAACTGCTGCGGCTGAGCCTGCTGCTGCGGCTGGGACTGCTGGTGCTGCTGGTGATGTTGCTGCTGTGCCTGAGGCTGCTGCTGGGCGTAGGGGTCATAGGCGTTGTACCCGTCGCCGTACGAGCCGTACGCCCCGTCCTGTTGCTGCTGCCCGTACGCCTGCCCGTAGGACTGGGCGTCATGGCGCTGCGTCCGGGCGTCGTACGCGTCGTACGAGTCGTACGGTTCCCGCGGGTCGTACGTATGGTGCGGCTGATTGCTCATGCTGCCGGGGTCACCCTCCTGCGAAGGGCGGGAGCACCTCTACGGTGCCGCCCTCGGCCAGTTGGACCGTTGCGTGGTCGCGGGTGCCGACCGGGGCGCCGTCCACGAGGAACGAGCAGCGCGTCAGCACCCGGGCGAAGTCGGGGCGCTCCGCATGCCGCCGGCGGGCCGCCTCCAGCGCCTCCGCGAGCGTTCGCGCAGCGTAGGGCTCCTCGGCCGTGCCTGCGGCGGCCTTCGCCGCGGCCCAGTACCGGATGGTCCCCGCCGGTCCCGGTTGCCCCGGCAGGGCCGGTTTGACCGGGCTGACCGGGTGTGCCGGTTGTGTCGTCGCCACGGCGACCCCTTTCCTTCTTCTGCCGCCTCCCATGATGACGGGTGCCGCACGGGCGGAGCGCCGCCCGGGCAAATAGGGAGGCCGCACGGCGAGGCGCTCGCTTAGGCTGCCCGATGTGCTGGTCCGACTATCACGGGCATATCTGAGGCCCTACTCCACTTCGATCGCGCTGATCGTGCTCCTGCAGCTCGTCCAGACGCTTGCCACGCTCTACCTTCCCTCACTCAACGCCGACATCGTCGACAACGGTGTCGTGAAGGGTGACACCGGCTACATCCTGTCCCTCGGCGGCGGGATGCTGGCGGTCACCCTGGCCCAGATCGTCTGCGCGATCGGTGCGACGTACTTCGGTGCCCGGACCGCGATGGCGGTCGGCCGCGACCTGCGCGCGGCCGTCTTCGACCGCGTGCAGTCCTTCTCCGCGCGCGAGATGGGGCACTTCGGCGCCCCCTCGCTGATCACCCGCACCACCAACGACGTCCAGCAGATCCAGCTGCTCGTCCTGATGGCCTTCACGCTGATGGTGTCCGCGCCGATCATGTGCGTCGGCGGCATCCTGATGGCGCTCGACCAGGACGTGCCGCTGTCCGCCCTGCTGCTCGTCATCGTGCCCGTCCTCGGCGTGATCGTCTCGCTGATCATCTGGCGGATGCGACCGGTTTTCCGCGGCGTGCAGGACCGGATCGACACGGTCAACCGGGTGCTGCGCGAGCAGATCACCGGCATCCGCGTCATCCGCGCCTTCGTCCGCGACACCCACGAGCGGGAACGTTTCGACGGCGCCAACACCGAGCTGATGGACGTCTCGCTCAAGGCCGGCCGGCTGATGTCGCTGATGTTCCCGTCCGTGATGCTGGTGGTGAACGTCTCCTCCGTCGCCGTCCTGTGGTTCGGCGGTCACCGCATCGAGAGCGGCGACATGGAGATCGGCGCGCTGACGGCGTTCCTCAGCTACCTGATGCAGATCCTGATGGCCGTCATGATGGCCACCTTCATGTTCATGATGGTGCCGCGCGCCGAGGTCTGCGCCGAGCGCGTCCAGGAGGTCCTGGCCACCGACTCCAGCGTGGTCCCGCCGGCGAACCCGGTCACCGAGCTGCGCGGCGGCGGGCACCTGGAGCTCAGCGGCGTCGAGTTCCGCTACCCGGGCGCGGAGGAGCCCGTCCTCAAGGACGTCTCGCTCGTGGCCCGGCCCGGCGAGATCACGGCCGTCATCGGCTCCACCGGCAGCGGCAAGTCCACGCTGCTCGGGCTGATCCCCCGGCTGTTCGACGCGACCGCCGGCACCGTCACCGTCGGCGGCGTCGACGTCCGCGAGCTCGACCCCGCCCGCTCCGCCGAGGCCGTCGGCCTCGTCCCGCAGAAGCCCTACCTCTTCTCCGGGACCATCGCCTCCAACCTCCGCTACGGGCGCCCCGACGCGACCGACGAGGAGCTGTGGGCGGCGCTGGAGACGGCGCAGGCCCGCGACTTCGTCGCGAGCATGGAGGGCGGCCTGGAGGCGCCGATAGCCCAGGGCGGCACCAACGTCTCCGGCGGGCAGCGGCAGCGGCTCGCCATCGCCCGCGCCCTGGTCCGCAAGCCGGACATCTATCTCTTCGACGACTCCTTCTCCGCCCTCGACTACGCCACCGACGCCCGGCTGCGGGCCGCGCTGGCCCGCGAGACCGGGAACGCCACGGTCGTCATCGTCGCCCAGCGCGTCTCCACGATCCGCGACGCCGACCGCATCGTCGTCCTGGACGAGGGGCGCGTCGTCGGCACCGGCACCCACGCCGAGCTGATGGCCGGCAACGAGACCTACCGGGAGATCGTGCTCTCCCAGCTCACCGAGGAGGAGGCGGCGTGACGACCCCGGAGAAACCGGCTTCCCCGGGCGGCTCCCCGGCCGGCGACAAGGCCGCCGGTGGCGACAAGGCCGCGGGGGGCGGCGCCGCGGCAGGCAAGCCCGGCGCCCCGGCCCCCGGCGGCCC
>NZ_JBPQTW010000388.1:0-2792 GCF_051386535.1 Streptomyces sp. URMC 127 | reverse complement strand
CGCCCTGCACGTGAACGTGAACCCGCGCTACGGCGTGTGGGACGGCAAGCGCGGCACCGCGCAGACGGCGCTGGAGCCGTGGCTGCGGTCCGCGGCGGGCGCGGCGGCCGACCGGCCGGCTTGAGCCGGAGACGCCCCGGACGCCCCGGACGCACCAGACGCCCCGGACGCACCCCGGCCCGGGCCCGGCGTGAGTCCGTCGCCCGGCGGAGCCGTCCGGGTCGCGGTCGCCTAGGCTCGGCGGTGTGAACGACTCCGCCGACTCCGCACCGGGCCGCATCGTCCTGCTCACCACCAGCCACCGGGTCGCCCCGGGGCTGCTGTCCTGGCCCGCGTGGCAGGCCCTCCGCGCCGCCGACCGGGTGCTGTGCGCCGACGCCGGCCACCCGCAGCTGCCGTATCTGCGGGAGGCCGGCATCGAGGTCGAGCACGGCTCCGCCACGGCCCGCGAGCTGGTCGACTTCTGCGCGAGCGGGCGGCGCAGCGCCGTCGTCCTCACCTCCGCCGAGGGCGACTCCGTGCTCACCGACGGCCTCGCCCGGCTCGCCGGCTCCGGCCGCGAGACGATGCCGGCGCTGGAGCTGCTGCCCGGTTCGTACGACCTCCCCGGGGCGCGCCTGCTGGACCTGGTGCAGGTCATGGACCGGATCCGGGTGGCCTGCCCGTGGAGCGGGATCCGTACGCACGAGGACCTCGCGAAGTACGCCCTGGAGGAGACGTACGAGCTCCTGGAGGCGATCGAGACGGGGGACCGGGAGGCGCTGCGGGAGGAACTGGGCGACGTCCTGCTGCAGGTCGTCTTCCACGCGCGGATCGCGCAGGACGACCCGGACGCGCCGTTCTCCGTCGACGACGTCGCCGGTGAGATCGTCGACAAGCTCATCCACCGGCACCCGCACGTCTTCGGCGAGGAGTCCGCGGAGACCCCGGAGGACGTCCGGGCGCACTGGATGCGGACGAAGGCCGAGGAGAAGGGGCGCGAGTCGGTGACCGAGGGCGTCCCGCTCGGCCAGCCGGCGCTCGCCCTCGCGGCGAAGCTCGCCTCCCGGGCCCGCTCGCAGGGCCTGGACGTCCCCGTCCCCCCGGGCGACGGCATCGGCTACGAACTGCTCGCCCTGGCCGTACGGGCCGAGGCGTCGGGCATCGAACCGGAGACGGCGCTGCGGGCGGCGGCGCGCACGTACCGCGACGCGATCCGCTCCGCGGAGGGTTTTTAAGGGTACGTACGGCCATGGCCGGTCCGGCACCGCCGGGTGCCGCCGCCGTGGCTGAGCGCCGTTGCGGCGGGTCTTCTTGCCTGCGGCAAGACGCATGGGCGAACGGGGCGCCCGAACAGCAAAGGGGCCCCGCCCTCGTCCTCAGGCCGTCTTCGCTGCCGCCGCCGTCAGCTTCTCCGCGGCCTTGGCCAGGGCCTTGCCGAACGCCTCCTTGCCGCGGTCCCCGTGGTCGCTGTAGTTGTTCAGCACCGTCGTGATCGCGCCGTGGCTGCGGACCGTGCCGAGGTCGAAGTCCATCTGCATGTTGCCCGAGACGACGGTCACCGCGTAGGAGACCGACTCGTCGCCGTACGTCTGCTGCTGCCCGGCGGGCTTCTTCACCTTCACCGTGGCCTTCTTGCCGCTGTCCTTGGCGTCGAAGGAAGCGCACTTCTCGACCGCGGTCCGCAGCCCGGCCATGGCCTTCTCGGCCTGCGCCCGCTCGTAGCCGCTGACGTCCTGGGCCACGGTCGTCTGATCGCCCTTCTTGGTGAAGACCACCTGGGCGTTCGCCTTGTGGTCCTCCTCCAGCCGGCCCGTGTTGAGGACGGTGGTGATCGGCGCGCACTCGGGGCGGGAGCCGTTGGTGATCTGCTCCTCCCCGCCGCCCTGCGACTTGTCCAGGCCCGTGTTCGGCTCCAGCTTCCAGCCGGCCGGCAGGTCCGCGAGGGCGACGAGCGCCTGCTGGGCCTGGTCGGCCGTGATGGAGGCGGGCGCCGCGGGCGCGGAGGCCGCGCCCTTGTCCTTCTTTCCGGAGTCCGCGCTCTTACCGGAGGCGGAGCCGGAGCCGCCGTCGCAGGCGGCCAGCAGCAGCGACGAGGCGGCGACCAGGGCCGCGAGGGCGACCCGGCGGGGGCGAACGTGCACAGGGGTTCCTTTGCGCAGAGAGACCGAAATGATCAAATTCGAACGTAAGTATGCACACCGTGGTGCCGCCCTCACGCTCGGGCACCCGTTCGGCCTACGGACCGTCTTGTCCGGGCGGAGGGCGGGTACCCGCATGGCATGCGCATTCAGTACGTACACCTCGCCGGCCCCGCAGACCTCACCGACCTCGCCGCCCCGCACTGGGCCGGCGGGATCGTCCAGTTCATCGTGGGCCTCTTCGTCGTCGCCCTGCTGATCGTGGCCGTGGTCAAGGGCTTCCGGAAGCGCGACCAGGAACCGCCCCCGCCGTCGCAGCCGCAGCGCAGGCAGGGCGCCTGGCAGACCCGGCAGGAGCACGACACCGGCCCCACCTCGCCCGACCACGGCCCGGGCCACAACGACGACGAGGAGAACAGGGTCGGCTACATCACCGAGCACCGCGAGGCGGACGAACTGCACCCCGAGGCCAATGGGGAGCGGGTGCTTCCGCACGAGGTCCGCAACCCCGGCAGCCATCCGGAGGAGCCCTCCGAGGAGCGGAAGAAGTGGAACCCGGGCGGCAGCGGCGGCTTCGGCAGCGGCGGCTCCGGCCACCACTGAGCCGCCCCGTCACGCCCCTAGTAGCGTCAAGGGGTGCACGGGGGCGTGCTCGCGCAGCCAGGCGTACGC
>NZ_JBPQTW010000387.1:0-2794 GCF_051386535.1 Streptomyces sp. URMC 127 | reverse complement strand
CGCCCCCGTGACCTGCGACCCCGCGGGCCCCCTCGCCGCCGAGGTGATCAAGACCTCGTCCGACCCCTACGTCGGCCGGATCTCCCTCGTCCGGGTCTTCTCCGGCACCCTGCGCCCCGACGAGACCGTCCACGTCTCCGGCCACGGCCTGGAGGACCGCGGCCACGAGAGCCACGACGTCGACGAACGCATCGGCGCGCTCTCCTCGCCCTTCGGTAAACAGCAGCGCCCCCTCCCCCAGGCCATCGCCGGCGACATCGCCTGCGTCGCCAAGCTCACCCGCGCCGAGACCGGCGACACCCTCTCCGCCAAGGGCGACCCCCTCCTCATGGAGCCCTGGCAGATGCCCGACCCGCTGCTGCCCGTCGCCATCCAGGCGCACAGCAAGGCCGACGAGGACAAGCTCTCGCAGGGCCTCGCCCGGCTCGTCGCCGAAGACCCCACCATGCGCCTCGAACAGAACGCCCAGACCCACCAGGTCGTCCTGTGGTGCCTGGGCGAGGCCCATCGCGACGTCGCCCTGGAGCGGCTGCGCACCCGCTACGGCGTCCAGGTCGACGTCGTGCCCCACAAGGTGTCGCTCCGCGAGACCTTCGGCGGCAAGGCCGCCGGCCGCGGCCGGCACGTCAAGCAGTCCGGCGGCCACGGCCAGTACGCCATCTGCGAGATCGAGGTCGAGCCGCTGCCCGGCGGCTCCGGCATCGAATTCGTCGACAAGGTCGTCGGCGGCGCCGTACCGCGCCAGTTCATCCCCTCCGTGGAGAAGGGCGTCCGCGCCCAGGCCGCCCGCGGCGTCGCCGCCGGCTACCCCCTGGTCGACATCCGCGTCACCCTCCTCGACGGCAAGGCGCACTCGGTGGACTCCTCCGACGCCGCGTTCCAGACCGCGGGCGCCCTCGCCCTGCGCGAAGCCGCCGCCGAGACGAGGATCCACCTCCTGGAGCCCGTCGCCGAGATCGAGGTCCTGGTCTCCGACGAGTACGTGGGCCCCGTCATGAGCGACCTGTCCGGGCGCCGCGGCCGCGTCATCGGCACCGAGCAGTCCGGCACCGGCCGCACCCTCGTGCGCGCCGAGGTGCCCGAGATCGAGATCGGCCGCTACGCCGTCGACCTGCGCTCCCTGTCGCACGGCACCGGCCGGTTCACCCGCTCCTACGCCCGCCACGAACCGATGCCCCCTCAGCTCGCCGAGCGGCTGCGGGAGTCGGCGGAGGGCGGAGCGTAACGGGCGCGCACCGCCCGCCCCGCACCCCGCGGGGCGGGCGGCCTTCGCGATCTCTGCGACAGCCGGCACCCCGCGCCGATACGCTGGTCGGCAGACCAACACGTATGACGCGGGCGGTCGCCGGCATCCGTCAGCATCCACCGGCAGGCCGCCGGACCGGACCTGCGCGGCATTGGGGGCAGCAGTGGCAGCAGGGGATCCGTTCGACTTCAGCCCGGGGGCACAGGTCCCGCTCTCGGGCGCATCCGGGCAGACCGCGGCGACCCAGGCGCTCGCCTCGGCCGCCTACCGCGACGGACCGGTCGACCAGCTCCTCAAGGCCAACTCCGACTGGGCCAAGTCCGAGGTCAAGCCGCCCCGCATATCGCTCTTCGAGCCCAACCTGGGCGAGGCCTTCGCCCGCGCCGTCCAGCTGCGCGTGCTCGGCAGCGGCCGCAAGCCCCTCATCCAGTCCTTCGGCCTCGACCCCCAGCCCGTCGTCGAGCACTGCCTGGCGGCCAACCGCATCCGCAAGCAGCGCGACGCCAAGCTCACGCTCATCATGGGCGTCTGCGGGCTGCTCTTCCTCCCCGGCGTCCTCCTGTGGCTCGGCGTCTTCCAGCTCCGCCGCACCATCGCCGGCGCCCAGAACAAGCGCGCCGGTGCCCTCGGCACGGCCCTCCTCGCCGCCCTCGGCATCCTTGCCGTCATCATGCTGGTCAAGCTGCCCTTCCACGGCTTCTGGGCGTTCTACCTGCGCGCCATGCTCGTCGTCCCGCTCATCGGCGGCTACTGGGCCAAGACGGTCTGCGAGCGCACCGCCAAGGACCTCCGCGAGCGCTGGACCGGCCTGCTCTCCGGCGGCGGCATCGGCGCCAAGATCCCCGAAGCCGTGCCCAAGAACCCCGGCGAGACCGCCGCCGAGCGGCTCCGCCAGTCCCTGGAGCGGCTCGCCGCCGAACAGCAGAGCAACGTCGCCTTCTACGCCGGCACCAAGGGCATACTCGGCATGGGCACCCGCTGGGGCAGCTGGCACCTCGCCGAGGAGCTCGTCCCCGCCGAGCCCGGCAAGGAGATCAACCCCTTCCGCAGCTGGGACGTCGTCCGCGCCATCCACGACCAGCTGCACCTGCTGGAGCGCAGCCCCCTGCACACCGGCGGCTTCCCCACCCCCTCGGTCGAGCACTGGGTCGTCTCCGACGTCGGCGAGGGCGCCGGCGCCGTCTCCCGCCCCGAAGGCACCGACGGCTTCCAGATAAGGGGCGCCGAACTCCAGAAGATCTGCAACGAACAGCAGTTCGGCGCCGGCAGCCGGCACTACCTCGGCGTGCAGTTCGTCCTGTGGGACGGCCAGCTCGTCATCACCCTCCTCATCACCGTCACCGTCCTCCACAAGACCCTGCGCATCGAGGTCACCGGCCACGCCCTCGGCCCCGTCAGCGGCGTCTTCATGGGCAAGCCCGCCGCCCGCACCAAGACCACCCCCAAGACCATCAAGTTCTGGGAGAACCGCACCAGGACCCTCTCCGTCGTCCCGCCCCGCGGTCAGGCGTTGTAGACGTCGGCCGCGCCCGGCTTGGCGTCCTGGAC
>NZ_JBPQTW010000386.1:0-2921 GCF_051386535.1 Streptomyces sp. URMC 127 | reverse complement strand
GCGTCGGGGTCCGGGCCGGGGCCGGGGGCCGGGCCGGTGCCGCCCTCCGCGTCCGGGCGGGGGTCGGGCACGGTGTGCGTCCCGTCGCCGGCGTCCGTGTCGGGGTCGGCGCCGTGCAGGTACTCCTCGCTGATCTCCCGCGGCCCGAACGGCCACACCTTCTCGTAGCGCGCCCAGAGCAGGAAGGCCACGCAGCCCGCCGCGACCCAGGCCAGCGACCATTCGATGGGGTGCCGGCCCGGGGAATTGCGGTCCGCGTAGCCGTAGATGACGAGCCAGCCGGCGAGCGCGACCAGGCTCGGCAGCGGGTAGAGCCACATCCGGTACGGGCGGCGCAGCGCGGGCTGGCGCCGCCGCAGCACCGTGACGGCCGCGACCTGGCCGAGCGCCTGGACGAGCACCATGACCGTCAGCAGCAGCTGGATGAGCGTCGCCAGGTCCGTATGACGTCCTATCAGGAAGCCCACGCAGCCCAGGCCGCCCATGGACAGCAGGCCGAGCACGGGAAAGCGGTGCCGCTCGTGCAGGATGCTGAAGGGACGGAAGAAGACCTTCTCCCGCGCCGCGTTGTACGGGATCCGGGAGGCGCCGAGCAGCCCCGTGAAGACCGACGCGACGGCCGTGACGAGGATCAGCACGGTGACGGCGTCGGCCGCGCCCTTGCCCCACGTCGCCTCCAGCACCGCCGAGGCGATGGACGAGGAGGCGGCGCTCTCCGGGTCGAGCATCTCCCTCCAGTCGATCACGCCCAGGGTGCCGATCTGCAGCAGCAGATAGATGGCCATGATGCCGAGGATGGAGTAGATGATGGAGCGCGGGATGTTGCGCCCGGGGTTCTTGATCTCGGCCCCCATGTAGGCGGTCGTGTTGTAGCCGCCGTAGTCGTAGATGCCGATGGTCAGGCCCGCCGCGAAGCCGGTCCAGAAGTGATTCGTCGTCAGCTCGAAGGCGTCCGAGGGGTAGGTGAAGGCCAGGTCCGGGCTGAAGTGGGTGTAGGCGGCGAGGATCACCAGGGCCACGGAGGCGATCATCACGCACCAGAGCACGATGGTGATCCGGGCCATGTTCTCCACCCGGCCCCACAGCAGTGCGACCAGGACTGCGATGAGCGCGAGACCCGTGAGGTCGCCCTGCGTCTGCGTCATGCCGGGCCACAGGTAGGTCAGGTACTGCACGAAGCCGATGACGCCCGTCGAGAGGGCCAGCGGGAAGTAGAGCATCATCGTCCAGACGAACAGGAACGGCATCAGCTTTCCCGTGCGGTACTGGAACGCCTGGCGCAGGTACACGTAGCTGCCGCCCGCGCCGGGCAGCGAGGCGCCGAGCTCGGCCCAGATCAGCCCGTCCGCCAGGGCCAGCACGGCCCCCGCCACGAACCCGGTGACGGCGTGCGGGCCGCCGAAGGCCGCGACCATCAGGGGGATGGTCACGAAGGGGCCTATGCCGCACATCTGGCTCATGTTGATGGCGGTGGCCTGGAACAGGCCGATCCGGCGTACGAAGCCGACCCGTTCCGTCGGCGGTCTTCCGGTGCCTGCCATGGCGGTCAGCCCCTTCTCGTGCCGGATGGGGTCCGGCTGACCTGATTATGCGTTCAATGCACTGGTAGCACCGGCGTGTCGGCTCCGTCCACCGTTCCGACACGCCGGGTGGCTGCGGCTGCAAACGGCCGGGTAGGTTCCGTCTGTGACGGGGGTTGCGGAAGGGGTGGGAGATGTCGGTAGGACGGGTGGCTGTCGTGGGCGGCTCCATTGCCGGGTGCGCGGCCGCGCTCGCCGTGGCGCGCGCGGGCGCCGGCGAGGTGGTCGTCTTCGAACGGGCGGCGGGCGGCCTCGAGGACCGGGGGATCGGCCTCGCCGTCCACGACCGGCGCTACGCCGAGCTGGAGACGGCCGGCTACCTGGACCCGGGCATCCCGTGGGTGCGGCTGACCTCGCGCCCCTGGATCGTGCGGGACGGCGCGAGCCGCGCCGGACGGCGGCTGGGAGCGCTGCCGTTCGGGTTCCGTTCGTACAACTGGGGGTCGCTGTGGAGCGCGCTGCGCGCCCGCATACCCGCATCCGTCGCCTACGAGCGCGGCACGGCCGTCGAACGGGTGCTGCCCGGCCCCGGCGGAGCCGTGCTGCGCCTGGCCGGCGGCCGCGAGGAGCGCTTCGACCTCGTCGTCGGCGCCGACGGCTACCGCTCGGCCGTCCGGGCCGCAACCCGGGACGCGACCGTGCCCGGTTACGCCGGATACCTGGCGTGGCGCGGCGCCCTCCCGGAGGAGGAGCTGCCCGGGCCGGCCGGCGCGTGGGCCCGTGGCGAGGCCGCCACCGTCGCCTTCCCCGGCGGCCACATGATCGTCTACCGCATCCCCGGGCCGGGCGGCAGCGGCACCAGCGCCAACTGGGTCTTCTACGCCGCCCCCGCCGACCCCGCCCACGCCCTGTCCGTCGGCGACGCGGCGGGCCTCCCGCCGGACCGGGTGCCCGAGGCGCTGACGGCGCACCACCGGGCCGTCGTGGACGCGCACTTCCCGCCGTACTGGCAGGAGCTCGTCCGGCGCACGCCCAAGCACGCCACCTACGTCCAGCCCGTCTACGACCTGTGCGTGCCGCGCTACGGGGAGGGCCGCATCGTCCTCCTCGGCGACGCGGCCGCCGTCGCCCGGCCGCACTCCGGCAGCGGCGCCGTGAAGGCCCTGCAGGACGCCGCCGTCCTGGAGCGCTGCCTGGCCTCCGCGGGGAGCCCGGCGGAGGTGGTGGCCGCCTACGACGCCGCGCGGGCGCCCGTCGGCCGGGCCATCGTCGGCCTGGGCCGCCGGCTCGGCCGCGCGCAGGTGCAGGGCGCGCCCGCCTGGGAGGCCATGGACCAGACGGCCCTGGAGACGTGGTGGCGGCGGGCGGCGGAGGGCGAGGGGGAGTTCGGGGGACAGGCGC
>NZ_JBPQTW010000385.1:0-3030 GCF_051386535.1 Streptomyces sp. URMC 127 | reverse complement strand
CCCGCTACGACCCCGCCACCCCGGCCCCCGCCCCGGACCCCTTCCGGGACCGGCGGTGGCCACACGGCCGCGCCGTAGCCGCTCGGGCCGCCGGGCCGGGCGTAGGAGCGGGGCGTCACGGGGAGCGGCTCGTAGAGGCCGGCCTGCTGCTTGCTCATCGTTCTCGTCGCTTCTCTCGTCGCGTGGGCGTCATCCTCGCCGATCCCGCGGCAATCGATTCGAAACCCCCGCGTACACCCCCTTAGAATTCACCCCGTGACCGACAACACTCAGCGCCCCGACAGCGGGCACGCCGACCGCACCCCCGACCTGCCGACCCAGTACGCGCCGGCCGACGTAGAGGGGCCGCTGTACGAGCGCTGGGTAGAGCGGGGCTACTTCGAGGCAGACGCCAAGAGCGAGAAGGAGCCCTACACGATCGTCATCCCGCCGCCGAACGTCACGGGCTCCCTCCACCTCGGCCACGCCTTCGAGCACACGCTGATCGACTCCCTCACGCGCCGCAAGCGCATGCAGGGCTACGAGGTCCTGTGGCAGCCGGGCATGGACCACGCCGGCATCGCCACGCAGAACGTGGTCGAGCGCGAGCTGGCCAAGGAGGGCAAGTCCCGCCACGACCTCGGCCGCGAGGCGTTCGTCGAGCGCGTCTGGCAGTGGAAGGCCGAGTCCGGCGGTCAGATCTCCGGGCAGATGCGTCGTCTGGGTGACGGCGTGGACTGGAGCCGTGAGCGCTTCACCATGGACGAGGGGCTGTCCAAGGCCGTCCAGACGATCTTCAAGAAGCTCTACGACGACGAGCTGATCTACCGCGCCGAGCGCATCATCAACTGGTGCCCCCGCTGCCTCACGGCCATCTCGGACATCGAGGTGGAGTACCAGGACGACGACGGCGAGCTCGTCTCCATCCGCTACGGCGAGGGTGACGCCTCCATCGTCGTCGCCACCACCCGCGCCGAGACGATGCTCGGTGACACCGGTGTCGCCGTCCACCCCGAGGACGAGCGCTACAAGCACCTCGTCGGCACCGAGATCGAGCTGCCCCTGACCGGCCGCCGCATCCCGGTCGTCGCCGACGAGCACGTCGACCCGGAGTTCGGCACGGGCGCCGTCAAGGTCACCCCGGCCCACGACCCGAACGACTTCGAGATCGGGCGCCGCCACGACCTGCCGTCGATCACTGTTCTCGACGAGCACGGTGTGATCACTGCCCACGGCCCCTTCCTCGGCCTGGACCGCTTCGAGGCCCGTTCCGCGATCGTCGGCGCCCTGCGCGCCGAGGGCCGCATCGTCGCCGAGAAGCGCCCGTACACCCACTCCGTGGGCCACTGCTCCCGCTGCAAGACGACGCTGGAGCCGCGCCAGTCCATGCAGTGGTGGGTCAAGACCGCTCCGCTGGCCAAGGCCGCGGCCGACGCCGTCCGCGACGGCAAGGTCAAGATCCACCCGCAGGAGATGGAGAAGCGCTACTTCGACTGGGTCGACAACCTCCACGACTGGTGCATCTCGCGCCAGCTGTGGTGGGGCCACCGCATCCCGGTCTGGTACGGCCCGGACGGCGAGATGGTCTGCGTCGGCCCGGACGAGCAGCCGCCGAGCGGCGAGGGCTGGCACCAGGAGACCGACGTCCTCGACACCTGGTTCTCCTCCGGCCTGTGGCCCTTCTCCACCCTCGGCTGGCCCGAGAAGACCGAGAGCGTCGAGAAGTTCTACCCGAACTCCGTCCTCGTCACCGGCTACGACATCCTCTTCTTCTGGGTCGTCCGGATGATGATGTTCGGCCTGTACGCGATGGACGGCACCCCGCCGTTCCACACCATCGCCCTGCACGGCATGGTCCGCGACCAGTTCGGCAAGAAGATGTCGAAGTCCTTCGGCAACGCGGTCAACCCGCTGGACTGGATGGACAAGTACGGCTCCGACGCCGTCCGCTTCACCCTCGCCCGAGGTGCCAACCCCGGCGTCGACGTGCCGATCGGCGAGGACTGGGTCCAGGGCTCGCGCAACTTCGCGAACAAGATCTGGAACGCCACGCGCTTCGCGATGATGAACGGCGCCACGGTGGAGGGCGACCTCCCGCCGGCCGAGCAGCTGTCGGCCACCGACCGCTGGATCCTCTCGCGCCTGAACGCCGTCGTCGCCGAGGTGGACGCGCTCTACGACGACTACCAGTTCGCGAAGCTCTCCGACGCGCTGTTCCACTTCGCGTGGGACGAGGTCTTCGACTGGTACGTCGAGCTGTCCAAGACCACCTTCCAGAAGGGCGGCCCCGAGGCGGAGGCCTCGCGCCGCGTCCTGGGCGAGGTCCTCGACGTCACCCTCAAGCTCCTGCACCCGATCGTGCCCTTCGTCACCGAGACGCTGTGGACCACGCTCACGGGCCGCGAGTCCGTCGTCATCGCCGACTGGCCGAAGGACAGCAGCTTCCGCGACGCGGCCGCCGAGCAGGAGATCGCGACGCTCCAGCAGGTCGTCACCGAGGTCCGCCGCTTCCGCTCCGACCAGGGTCTGCAGCCGGGCCAGAAGGTTCCGGCCCGCCTCGACCTGACCGGTACGGCGCTGGCCGCCCACGAGGACGCGATGCGTTCGCTGCTGCGCCTGCAGCCGGCCGGCGAGGGCTTCGCCGCGACCGCCTCGCTGCCGGTCGCGGGTGCGACCGTCGCCCTCGACCTGTCCGGCACGATCGACGTCGAGGCCGAGCGGAAGCGGCTCACGAAGGCGCTCGCCGCGGCGGAGAAGGACAAGGCGCAGTCCACGGCCAAGCTGGGGAACGAGGCGTTTCTGGCGAAGGCGGCGGAGGTTGCGGTGGAGAAGATCCGTAAGCGGTTGGAGACGGCCGAGGCGGATATTGAGCGGATCAGCTCGCAGCTGGCGGCTCTGCCGAAGGGCTGAGTTCCGGCGCCCCGCCGGGGTCTGAGTGGCCCCCTGTGCCTTTGGCACGGGGGGCCGTTTGCTTTGCGCGACCACTGCCCGCCGGTGGGGGCTTGTCGCGCAGTTCCCCGCGCCCCTAAAGGGGCGCGGGCGCGCGGCGGG
>NZ_JBPQTW010000384.1:0-3031 GCF_051386535.1 Streptomyces sp. URMC 127 | reverse complement strand
GCCCCAGCTCAACGGGCCCTCGCGGCCGGCCCCCGCCCCGGCCGCCGTCGCCGATCCCGTGCCGGGGAACAGCCGTGCCAGCAGGCCGAGTTCGCCGAGCGCGGCGACGAGAGGCCGGTTGACGCGCCCCGGTTCGCCCGCGGCCGCGAGCGGGCGCAGCCGCTCCGCCGCGAGCGCGCGCAACTCCTCGCTGCAGGCGCGCTGTTGCGGGTCGATGGCGAACGGGGTGACCATGGGCGGCCCCTTCTGGTCGCTGAGGTCCACGGACTGCTCCTGCTCCGGTTCCTGCCGCGGTCCCTGCTTGCGGTTTCTGTTCCGGTTCCTGCTGCGGTCCCTGCTGTGATCCCTGCTTGCGGTGCTTCCGGGCTGCCTATCGCGCTGTGTTGACTGCCGTCACCAAGTCGCTACGCTGACAGCGGATCCGTACAGCTGGCAAGACCCCCGTTCACCTCATGTCACCGGCCGCGAGGGGGCGCACAGCGATGGCAGCCATGGAGCTCCGGCCCTCGGTCCATGCCGACACCTTCCCGCGCGACCACCTCCCGCCCGCCGGCGAGTGGCCCGACCTCCTCCTCGGCCCGCGCGACGGCACCCTGTCGGGCGTTCTCCCGGGCGCCCTTCCGGGCGTCCCCCCGGCCTACCCGGACCGGCTCAACTGCGGGACCGAGCTGCTCGACGCCACGATCGCCCGGCTGGGCCCCGACCGCCCCGCCGTGCACGACGGCCACGGAGGCCTCTGGACGTACGGCCAGCTCGCCGCCCACGTCGACCGGATCGCCCACACCCTCACCGGTGACCTCGGCGTCGTCCCCGGCAACCGCGTCCTGCTGCGCGGCCCCACCAGCCCCTGGCTCGCGGCCTGCTGGCTGGCCGTGATGAAGGCCGGGGCCGTGGCCGTCACCGTCCTGGCCGCGCAGCGCCCGCACGAACTCGCCACGATCTGCGGCCTCGCCCGCATCCGGCACGCCCTGTGCGACGCCCGCTCGCTCGACGGCCTCCCCACGCCGGAAGCGGGCCTGCACGTCACCCCCTACGGCGGTGACACCCCCGGTGACCTGCTGCGCCTGGCCGCGGACAAACCCCCATCGTATGCGGCCGCCGCCACCTCCGCGGACGACGTCGCCCTCATCGCCTTCACCTCCGGCACCACCGGACGCCCCAAGGGCTGCATGCACTTCCACCGCGACGTGCTCGCCATAGCCGACACCTTCTCCGCCCACGTCCTGCGGCCCGCCCCCGACGACGTCTTCGCCGGCAGCCCGCCCCTGGGCTTCACCTTCGGCCTCGGCGGCCTCGTCGTCTTCCCCCTGCGCGCGGGCGCCGCCACCCTCCTCACCGAATGGCGCGGCCCGGAGCGGCTCCTCGCCGACATCCGGCGCCACCGCGTCTCCGTCCTCTTCACCGCCCCCACCGCCTACCGCTCGATGCTGGAGCTGCTGGACGAACGGACCGGCGCGCACGACGTGTCCTCGCTGCGCCGCTGCGTCTCCGCCGGCGAGCACCTGCCCGCCGAGCTGTGGCACGCCTGGCACCGCGCCACCGGGCTGCGCGTCATCAACGGCATCGGCGCCACCGAGATGCTGCACATCTTCATCTCCGCCGCCGACGACGCGATCCGCCCCGGCACCACCGGCCTGCCTGTTCCCGGCTACGAGGCCCGTATCGTCGGCCCCGACGGCCGCCCCCTCCCGGACGGCGAACCCGGGCTGCTCGCCGTGCGCGGCCCCACCGGCTGCCGCTACCTCGCCGACGAGCGCCAGCGCGACTACGTGCGGGGCGGCTGGAACCTGACCGGCGACACCTTTGTCCGCGAGACCACGGGCCACTACCGCTACGTCGCCCGCGCCGACGACATGATCATCTCGGCCGGGTACAACATCGCGGGGCCCGAGGTCGAGGGGGTGCTGCTGCGCCACCCCGCCGTCCTGGAGGCGGCCGTCGTCGGGCGACCTGACGCGCGGCGTGGCGAGATCGTCGTCGCCTGCGTGGTCCTGAGAGACGGCGTGCCGCCGACGCCGGAAACCGCGGCGGAGCTGCGGGAGTTCACCAAAAAGGAGATCGTTCCCTACAAGTGCCCTCGCGAGATCGAGTTCCTGGCCGCCCTGCCCCGCACGCCCACCGGCAAGCTGCAGCGATTCCGGCTGCGTGAGGGCTCTTGACGGAGCTTTACAGTTTCCCCGTGACTGACCAGCAACCACTCCTTACCCTGCACACTCCCCGGTCCCTCATCGTCACGTTCTACGGCGCGTACGGCCGTGGGGGCGCCCGCCACGCGGCCGGCCGTCCCGTGCCGATCGCGGCCCTGATCCGGTTGCTGGGTGCCGTCGGCGTGGACTCGCCCTCGGTGCGGTCGGCCGTCTCGCGCCTCAAACGGCGCGGGCTGCTCGTCGCGGGCCGCACGGCCGGCGGCGCCGCGGGGTACGGGCTGTCGGACGCCGCCCGGGAGCTCCTCGACGACGGCGACCGGCGCATCTACGGCCGCGCCCCCGCCCGGACGGCCGGCGGCTGGCTCCTGGCGGTCTTCTCCGTCCCCGAGGAGGAGCGGCACAAGCGTCACCTGCTGCGCTCCCGGCTCGCCCGGCTCGGCTTCGGCACGGCGGCGCCGGGCGTGTGGATCGCCCCGGCGCACGTCCACGACGAGACGCGGCACACGCTGCAGCGGCTCGGACTCGCCTCGTACGTCGATCTGTTCAAGGGCTCGCACCTCGGCTTCGAGCCGACCGCGGAGGCGGTGGGCCGGTGGTGGGACCTCGCGTCCCTGGCCGCGCAGCACCGCGCGTTCCTCGCCGCGCACGAGCCGGTGCTGCGGCGGTGGGCGCGGCGGCGCGTGGTGCCGCCGCGGGAGGCGTACCGGGACTACCTCCTCGCCCTGGACTCGTGGCGGCACCTGCCGTACGCCGACCCGGGCCTGCCGGCGGGCCTCCTCCCGGCCGACTGGCCGGGGGTGCGGTCGGCACGGGTCTTCGGCGCGCTGCACGCACGCTTGCGGGAGGCGGGGGCGAGGTTCGTGGCGGGGGAGCTGGCGTAGGGG
>NZ_JBPQTW010000383.1:0-3047 GCF_051386535.1 Streptomyces sp. URMC 127 | reverse complement strand
GCGGCCGAGCAGGACGGCGTCGGCGGCCCCGTCGGTGATGATCTTCTCCGCGTACTGCGGCTCGGCGATCAGGCCGACCGCGGCCGTCGGCAGGCCGGCCTCCTCGCGGACCCGCCGGGCGAAGGGCACCTGGTAGCCGGGGCCGGTGGGGATGCGGATGCCGGAGGTGATGCCGCCCGTGGAGACGTCCATCAGGTCGACGCCGCGGGTCCGCAGGGCCTGCGCGAGGCGCACGGTGTCGCCGGCGGTCCAGCCGTCGCGGCCGTCCTCGGGGTTCTCCGTCACCCAGTCCGTCGCCGACGTCCGGAAGAACACCGGGAGTTCGTCCGGCCACACCGCGCGCACCGCTTCCACGACCTCCAGGGCGAAGCGCACCCGGTTCTCGAACGAGCCTCCGTAGGCGTCGGTGCGCCGGTTGCTCAGCGGGGACAGGAACTCGTGGATGAGGTAGCCGTGAGCGCCGTGCACCTCCACGACCTGGAAGCCGGCGGCCAGGGCGCGCCGCGCGGCGTCCGCGAACTGCCCGACGATCTCCTGGATCTGTTCCACCGTCAGCTCGGCCGGAACGGGGTGACCCGGCACGTACGGCACCGCGCTCGGGGCGGACGGCAGCCAGCCCTCCTCCGGGCCCACCGGCTCGCCGCCGCGCCACGGGCGGTCGGTGGCCGCCTTGCGGCCCGCGTGCCCGAGCTGGATGCCGGGCACGGTGCCGCGCTCCTTGAGGAACGCGGTGATGCGGCGCAGGCCCTCGGTCTGGGTGTCGTTCCAGAGCCCGAGGTCGGCCGGGCTGATGCGGCCCTCGGGGCTGACGGCGGTCGCCTCCACGAGGATCAGGCCCGCACCGCCGGTCGCGCGGGCGGCGTAGTGCGCGAAGTGCCAGTCGTTCGCGACGCCCGCGCCCGGCCCGAAGACCTCGGCGCTGTACTGGCACATCGGGGCCATCCAGACCCGGTTGGGAAAGGTGAGCGATCGCAGGGTGTAGGGGGTGAAGAGTGCGCTCACGGCGGTGGTGGCGGTCACGGCAGGCTCCTCTGCGCTGGTGCGCGTCACGGCTCGTCCCGCTCGCTGCGGTTGCCGCGGCGGGTCGGTCGTACGATAACTCTCGTAGTACGAGGGATGTCAAACTACGAGGGTTCTCGTACAATGGAGGCGTCGTGCGAGACCCCGCGCACCTGGAGGAGCCGCCGTGTCAGCGCAGAAACAGCCGTCGCCGGGCGGCCGCTCCATGGAGCACCCCGAGCGCGCGGACATCCGCCTCGAAGGCGTGCTGCACGCGCTCTCCGACCCCATGCGGCTGCAGATCGTGCGCGATCTCGCCGCGGAGGAGGGCGAGCTGAACTGCTCGGTCTTCGACCTCCCGGTCAGCAAGTCGACGACGACGCACCACTTCCGCGTGCTGCGCGAGAGCGGTGTGGTCCGGCAGATCTACCGGGGCACCGCGAAGATGAACGCCCTGCGCCGCGACGACCTCGAAGCGCTCTTCCCCGGGCTGCTCGGCTCCGTGCTCACTGCGGCCTCGCTCCAGGCCTCGCGCCTGGGCACGGCCTCCTGACGGCGCCTGGGAAAGGGGGCTCCAGGGCTCTCAGCCGCCGGTGCGGGCTGCGGACAGCAGCCCCGCCCAGTCCGGGATCTTCACCGGGCCGCGGCCCAGCCGCCGCCCGAGAGCGGCCTCCGCGGCCTCGATGCCCAGCCAGCCCGGCCACTCCACGGGCTGCCGCCCGGCCGCGCGCAGGACGGCGTGCGCCTCTTCGGCCGTCACCGGCGTGCGCGCCGCGAGCGCGGCGGCATCGGCCAGCAGGGACGTCACCGTCTCCTTCGCGCACGAGCGGTTCGTGCCGATCACACCCGTCGGCCCGCGCTTGATCCACCCCGCCACGTACTCCCCGGGCGACGGCGCGCCCTCGCGCAGCACCCGGCCCGCCGCGTGCGGCACGGTCCCCGGCCCGGCGTCGAACGGCAGGCCCGCGACGGGCACTCCGCGGTAGCCCACCGAGCGCAGCACCAGCTGCGCCTCGACCTCCTCGAACTCACCGGTGCCCGCGACGCCGCCGCGGCCGTCCGGGACGGTCCGCTCGAAGCGCACGGCGCGCACGGCGCCGTCGCCGAGCAGCGCCACCGGGCGGAGGAAGAACCGCAGGCGGATCCGGCGCGGCCGGCCCGCAGGAGGCCGGTCCGCCCAGTCGCGCAGCACCTCCACGTTGCGCCGCGCCGCCGCGGGCAGACCGCGCGGGTCGCCCCACGCGGGGTCGAGCGCGGCCTCCTCGCCCCGTACCAGCGTCTCCGCGCCCGGCAGTGCGCCCAGCTCGCGCAGCTCCTTGGTGGTGAACTTCGCCTGCGACGGCCCGCGCCGGCCGACCATGTGAATGTCCGTCACCCGGCTCTCCGCGAGCGCGGCCAGGGCGGCGTCCGGCACGTCCGTGCGGTGCAGTTCACCGGCGCCGCGCGCCAGCACCCGGGCCACGTCGACGGCCACGTTCCCCACGCCGATGACGACCGCCGAGCGCGCGCCCAGCACGAACCCGCCCGGAGCCGCGTCCGGGTGAGCGCTGTACCAGGAGACGAACTCCGTGGCCGAGAAGCTGCCCGGCAGGTCCTCGCCCGGGATGCCGAGCCGCCGGTCGGTCGCGGCCCCCACGCAGTAGACCACCGCGTGGTAGAGCTCCAGCAGCCTGCGCGGCGCGAGGCCGCGCGGGCCGTCGCCCACCGGGACGTTGCCGAAGAACCTGATGGCGGGGTGCTCCATGGCGGCCCGCAGGTTGTTCTGCAGCGACTTGATCTTCTCGTGGTCGGGCGCGACGCCGTAGCGCACCAGCCCGTACGGACAGGGCAGCCGGTCCAGCACGTCCACCGTCACGCCGGGGACGTCCTGCTGCTGCACCAGGGCCTGGGCGGTGTAGACCCCGCTCGGCCCGGACCCGACCACTGCGACGCGAAGCACGCTGGGCCCCTTTCCGCGGATCTCCGCAGCCGTCCCGCACGTCCCTCCAGGATCGCACCGCCGGCGGCGGTGCGGGAGGGCGGCGGGCGGGCATGGCCGGTTCGGATAC
>NZ_JBPQTW010000382.1:0-3068 GCF_051386535.1 Streptomyces sp. URMC 127 | reverse complement strand
AGGCCGCCAACGGCGAGCTGCTGTGGGAGATGGGCGGCGCCCAGACCGACTTCGAGACGCCGGACTGCGGCCCGCTCGTCCACGACGGCGTGGTCTACGTCTGGGCCGACGCCCGGTTGCGCGCCCTGGAGGCCCGTACGGGCGCCGAGCGCTGGTCGTATCCGGTGGGCGACACCGCCTCGTGCGGCGGCGTGCCCGTACGACTCCTGGCCGGCCCCGACGGCGTCGTGTACGTCGCCGCGGGTACGCGCGTGCTGGCCATCGACGTGGCGCGCGGTGACGTGCGCTGGCGCTTCGAGGCGCCGGCCGTGTTCCTCAGCCCGCCGGCCTTCGCTCCCGGCCCCGCCGTCACCGGCGGCGGCGTCTACATCGCCGACTACCTGGGCACCGTCTATGCCCTCGACGCGGCCACCGGCCGCGACCGGTGGCGCATCGCCACGGAGGCCCGGCAGTCCACGGAGCCGGTCCTGGTGTCGGCCGGCTCCGTCCACCTGGGCAGCGGGGGCGCGCTCTACACGCTCGACGCGGTCACCGGCACGCCGAAGTGGCGGTTCGCCGCCGGAGGCGACGTGGTGGGCTCCCCGGTCATCGCCGACGGCCGCATCCACTTCGGCTCCGCCGACCACTGCCTGTACACGGTGGACGCGGCGGGCGGCCAGCTGCGGTGGAAGCTCGCCACGGGGGGAGAGATCACCGGCTCGCCGGTGGCGGCGGGCGGCGTGGTGTACGCGTGCAGCAAGGACCGCTGCGTGTACGCCCTGGACGCGGCCAAGGGCACGGGGATGGCGTCGCGCCGCTGACGGTGCGGGGTGGTTCGTGCTTCGCGGACGGGGTGCGGCGGGTCGACTGCGGGTTGTGTGTGGCTGGGCGCGCAGTTCCCCGCGCCCCTTGGGGGCGGGGCCGGTCTGGGTGGCGTGGGTGATGGTGCGCGGGATGGCGTCGCTACGGCGGTGTCGCTGTGCCGGTGGGTTGGCTGCGGGTCGTGTGTGGCTGGTCGCGCGGTTCCCCGCGCCCCTATACGGGGCCTCAGCGGAGCCGGTGGCTCCGATCCCGGGAGGCGAACAGTCGTGCCTGGTCCTCCGGGGGGAGATTGCCCAGCGCGATCAGGTGCGGCGCGAGGGAGAGGCCGCGTTCTCGCGTGGCCTCCTTCGCTGCCCACAGGGCCCGCACCGTGCCCTGGACGGCCTCCGTCGGGCAGGCCGCGATGACGGCCGCCGCGCGCAGGGCCGCGGCCACGGCCCCGCCGGGCGGGGTGAGCTCGGAGACGAGGCCGATCTCGTACGCGCGCCGCGCGGAGAGCCGCTCGGCGGTGCCCATCAGGGCCAGGCGTGCGGCTTCGCCGAAGGGCATGCGCTGCGCCATGTGGACCGTTTCGTAGGCGCTGACCATGCCGTACGTCGTGTGCGGGTCGAAGAAGGTGGCGTCCTCCGCGGCCACGGCGAACTCCGCCTCGCCCAGCAGGTAGAACGCCCCGCCGCAGGCCATGCCGTTGACGGCCGCGACGACCGGCTTCCACAGGTCGGCCGACTTGGGGCCGGCGGTGCGCAAGGGGTCGTCCAGGGAGTAGGGCGAGCCCGGCTGGGGGACGGCGGCGGAACGGTCGATGCCGGTGCAGAAGGCGCGGTCACCGGCGCCGGTCAGCACGACGGCCCGGACGGCGTCGTCGAAGCGGAACCGGTGCCAGACGCGGGCGAGTTCGGCGGCGGCCGCCAGGTCGAGGGCGTTGTGCCGCTCGGGCCGGTCGAGGGTGACGAGCGCGACGCCGTCCGCGCGCACCTCCGCCCGCACACCCGGCCCGCGGTGGCCTTCCTCGCCGCTCATGACGCCGCCTCCAGCAGCCACCGCGGCACGGTGAAGCCGCCGGGGAGCCGGGCGAAGGTGACGCGCACGGGCGCGTCGATGCGCAGCTGCCCGGGGTCCGCGGAGTCGATGTCCGCGTCCGGCGCCGCCACGAGGTTGCCCACGAGGCGGATGCGCGGCGCCTCGGCCAGCTCCACGACCACCACGTTGTACGGGGCCCGCGCGGCGTAGGCGGGCAGCAGTGGCGGGTGAGGCAGGACGTACGACCAGATGCGGCCGCGGCCGCTCATCTTCTGCCATGCAGTGTCGAAGGACTGGCAGCGCGGGCAGCACGGGCGCGGCGGGAACCGCAGCTCACGGCAGCGGGCGCAGGCCTGGACGCGGAGTTCGCCGCGGGCCGCGAACTCCCAGAAGGGCGCGCCGTCCTCGTCCGGCTCGGGCAGCAGAAGCCCGTTGTCAGTGGTGCCCCTCATCATGGAGGACATGAGCTCAACTCCTCAGCAGGAGAGCGGACGTTGGCACGCCCTCGCCCGCCGTGACCAGGCAGGTCGTGGCGCCGGGCACCTGTGCGGTGGAGGTGCCCCGCAGCTGCCGGACGCCTTCGGTGACGAGGTTGAAGCCGTGCACGTAGGCCTCGCTGAGCCCGCCGCCGCCGGTGTTCAGCGGGAGCCGGCCGCCGAGTTCGAGGGCGCCGTCCTCGGTGAAGGCCGCGCCCTCGCCGCGCCCGCAGAAGCCGTAGCCCTCCAGGGAGAGCGGGATGAGGGGGGTGAAGGCGTCGTAGATCTGGGCGACGTCGATGTCGGCGGGCCCGAAGTCGGCCGTCTTCCACAGCTGCCGGGCGGCGGTCCAGGAGGGGCCGGAGAGGGGGTCGTCGTTCCAGTAGTTGACCATGCCGTGGTGCTGGGCAGGCAGCCCCTGCGCGGCGGCGTGCACGTAGACGGGGGAGCGGCGGCAGTCGCGGGCCCGGTCGGCGGAGACGAGGACGCAGGCCAGGGCGCCGTCCGTCTCCAGGCAGTTGTCGTAGAGGCAGAGCGGTTCGCTGATCCAGCGCGAGGTCATGTAGGTCTCGCGGGTGAGAGGGCGGCCGTGCATGACGGCGGCCGGGTTCCGGTGGGCGTGGCGGCGGCAGGCGTCGGCGACGTTGAAGAAGTGCTCGCGGGTGGCGCCGTACTCGTGCATGTAGCGGCGGGCGAGCACGGCTATCTCGTCGACCGGGCGGATCAGTCCGTACGGGCGGGTCCACTGCGCGGGGGTGGGGAGCTGGGTGC
>NZ_JBPQTW010000381.1:0-3081 GCF_051386535.1 Streptomyces sp. URMC 127 | reverse complement strand
GCGCGGGGGCATGGGCCCTGGGGCCCAAGCGGGGCCGGCGGGCGGCGTTGCCCGCCCCGGCCCGGGTCAGAGGATTCCGGCGACGAGCCCGGCGACGGCCGTCATGACGAGGGTCACCAGCCCGAACGCCGCGCCCAGGAGCGCCGGCACGGCCACCGCGCCCCAGTTCTCCCGGTCCGCGATGGTCGCGCTCTTCCCGGGCGCCCCGGGATCGTAGGAGACGCGCACGGGCGACCCGACGGTGAAGCCGCGGAACGCCCGCGTGTGGTCTTCGAAGCGCACCTCGTGGCCGTCCCGGTCCCGGAAGGCGAAGACGTAGTACTTGGTGTCCGTGTCGCTGTCCCCGCTCCGGCGCCACCTGATGTCGACGCAGTGCCCGGCCGCCCGCTCGCCGCGCCGGAGCACGCGCAGCACGGTGAACAGGCGCCGGAGGTAGTGAGCGGAGAACACCCCGAAGACAGCGGCGACGAAGAGGGGCAGCAGGGCGTCTTTGGCGCGGTCAGACATCGGCGGTCCTCAGCCGGTGACGCGGACGGAATCGACGATCTTGTCGATGTCGCCCTCGGAGAGCTTGCCCTTCACCACGTTGATCCGGACCAGGAAGGCCTCGTCCTTCTTGTCCATGCCGACGATGTCCACCCCCGTCATCCTGGTCCCCTTCGGTGGCGTGTTCTGCTGTCCCGTGGACGTGAACTCGTAGTCCACGCGGCGCGCGTCGTCCGTCCCCCGGACGTCGATCTTCTTCTGGCCGCCGAGCGTCGATCCCAGCTGGACACTGGCCTCCGCGCCGATGGCCGCCGTCTCGGCCGAGGTGGCCGTGGTGAAGTTGATCTGCACGCCGACCTTGCCGACCATCGTCGCCCCGTCGGTGAGCGCGGCGGCGGCCGCGGTGTGGCTGCCCCGCTCGGCGGCGCCGAGCTCGGTGAAGCCGGGCGGGCAGGAGACGGTGAGCCGCTGGGCGTCCAGGGACTTCCAGCCCTCGCCGGCCGCGGCGCCCGCTCCGCCCTCGCTGCCGCAGCCCGCGAGGAGCACCGCCGCGAGGGCGCCGGCGCCGGCGGCCTTCAGCGAGCGCAGCACACGCTTCACGTCCATACCCCTCGTACCCCTTCCATCCCCGGTCCTCCTCGGTCGCACGGCGGCTCGCCGGTCACTTCGCGCAGTAGCTGTACGGTACGTAGCCGCGCTTGCCGTTCGCAGGCGCACCCAGGAACTGCGCCTCGTCGAGCTTCTGGTTGCTGTGCTCCGTGGTCACCTTGAAGCCGAGGCTGAGTCCCAGCGTGAGGTCGAAGCCGTACTCCGCCGCGCTGGATTCGCCGTTGTAGTGCATCTTGCTGGACATGCCCTTGTCGAAGAGGAGCTGTCCGAAGCGGTCGTCGTCGCCGGGCCGGGTCGTCGGGGCGTGGTCGCCGAACATGTAGGAGAACGGGGCGGTGTTGTCGCCGTACCCGTCCAGCCACTTTTCGGCGACGTCGCGGTCCTTGTCCCCCTTTGCGCCCTTCTCGAAGACGATGGAGTTGGTGACCACGTCGACGTCGCTCGTCTTGGAGCTGCCGCCCGCCTTGGCGCCGCCGCCCTTCTTGTCGTCCCCGGACTTGCCGTTGTCCTTGGAGCCGCTCGCCTTGCCGCCGTCGTTGCCCTTCCGGTCGATCGTCTGGGTCATGTCGATACGGGTGAGCTTCCCGGTCTCCTTGTCCCGGGTGACGGTCATGGTGCCGGTGCGGGCGACCGTGCCCTCGGAGGAGCCGCTGAGGCCTCCGGCTTCGACGCCGGTCTTGCCGCCGTACTCCATGCCGGCCGAGTAGGTGTAGGCCTTGGTGCCGTTGATGTCGTTGTTGGTGAAGGTCACCTCGGGCGAGAACTTGAACTTTCCGCCCAGCTGGGCGGAGAGCTTCTTCTCGTCGGCGGCGGATATCTTCAGGCCGGCCTCGGCCGAGGCTTCCAGGCCGATCTTGCCGTAGCCGATGTGCCGGTCCCCGAGCTTCTTCTCGATCTTCTCCCGTTCCTTGCCGTACTTGTACGCCGAGTACCAGTTGCCGCCACCCATCCCGCCGTACTTCGCCGAGGTCTCCCAGGTCTTCATGACCTCGATGTCCTTGCGGAACTTCTCGGCCTGCTCAGGGCTGTCGAAGGCCCACGTGTCGCCGTTGGTGACCTTGACGCCGGCGCCGAGCTCGACCTTGTCCGCGCCGAGCTTGCCCACCTTCAGGCCCGGCTTCCACTCGCCGGTCGCGCCGACCGACGCCGCGTCGGTGAAGGTCAGGTAGACCTTCTGGTCCTTGCCGTCGACCTTGCCGTCTCCGTTGACATCGGTCTTGGCCTGGAAGGTCTGCTGCTGGAAGCCGTACTCGTTGCCCCACTTGAACCAGGCGATCTTCGCTTCGCTGCCGGCGGTGTCGGCGACGGTGGCGATGTTGCACAAGGGCGGCTCGAAGTCGGCGTCCTTCTTTCCCCCGGCCTCCGTCCCGCCGCCCGCGCCGCAGCTGCCGCCGAACGCCCGGCAGATCTTCTCCTTGATCTGCCCGCCGATCGACCGGCCGGCGCTCGTGGCCAGCAGCCCGGCGATCACGGCGACGACGACCACGAGCATGCCGATGTAGTCCGTGGCGCTCTGACCCAGGTCGTCCCACGGGTGGCGGCCGCGGTCGTGCCGCCCGTCCCGCAACCGGTCCAGGAGCAGGGCGCCCGTGCCGCCGAAGACCAGCGAGGCCACGCCCGTCCACAGGCCCTCGGCGACGAGGGGGTCCCAGCTGCTGAGCAGGTTCCGCAGGGTGACCGCCGCCGGAACGGCGAGCGAGGCGAGGAGGTGCAGCGGCAGCGACTGCCGGTACGGGCCGGGGTGCAGGCGCGCCGCGGCCAGCACGGAGAGCGTCACCACGAGCAGGCCCGGCACGTGCAGCAGCGCCAGCCGCCAGCCGAAGGACTCCAGCCGCTCCGGCGTCGCGAGCGCCTCCGTGAGGAGACCGCCCAGGAGGTACCCGGTCACCGCCGTCACCACGAGCCCGGCGGCCCAGGAACGCACCAGCGAGAACACCACCCCGAACCGCGGCGCCGACGCCTCCCCGGCCGCCCCCCGCGCCCAGC
>NZ_JBPQTW010000380.1:0-3142 GCF_051386535.1 Streptomyces sp. URMC 127 | reverse complement strand
GGGCGGGGGGACGTGGGCCACCGGGGGGAGGGACAGGACCGCGCGGGCGATCGCGTCCGAGTCGGCCAGGGTCACCGAGTCCACACCCGGGCGGATGCCCGCCGCCGTGACCCAGTGAACGGATTCCGTGGGCACCCCGTAGGCGAAGCGCCGCGGGTGGGCGCGGCCGCGGCCGTCGATGACGTGGTACGGGCGCTCGGTGACGGCCAGCCCGCCCGTCTCGTAGCCGGCACCCGCGGCCGTCGGGATGCGGTACGTGGTGATCTGGTCGGTGTTCAGGAGGTGCCGCAGCAGGGGGTCGGCCGTGCGCCGCAGGTCCGGCTCGGGCAGCCGGGCCTCGATGAGGACGCGGGAGCGGACGGGCGGCCCGGGCACGGCGCGCGAGTCGGCGGTGAAGGAGGGCCCGCCGGGGCCGGCGACGTCCAGGCGGACGACCGTGCCGGGCCCGGTGACCTCCAGGATCCCCGCCTCCACGAGGGCGGCCATCTCCTCGATGCGGGAGGCGGGCGGGCCGATGGAGAGGAAGGCGTTGAGGGGGGTGTACCAGCCTTCGAGGTCGTCGCGGTGGGAGGCGCCGTCGAGTCCGCCGTGGTCGACGGCGAGCCGGATCTCGTTGCGCAGGTCGCGCAGGACGTCCAGGGCGGCCTTCAGGGGCCCGCTGACGTTTCCGGCCCGGGCGGCCCGGACGTCCGCGCGCAGGTAGCCGAGGAGCCAGGCGCGGAACTCGGCGCGGTCGGCGAACGCCCGGTCGGCGTACGGTCTGGCGAGCCGCTGCCAGTCCCAGCGGTCGCCGGGGGCGATGCGGAACGCGTCGAGGAGCTCGGCGCGGTCGTCGTCCTTCTCCAGGGCCAGGAACCGCCGGGTGAACTCCTCCCGCTCCCCCGCCCGGCCCAGCCGCTCCAGCAGCGTGCCGTAATAGACGCTCTCCACCTCGGCGGAGATCAGGGGCCACAGGTCGGTGCCGAAGCGCACGGGCCCGCCGCGCGCGGCGCGCTCGCGCAGGCCGGCGATGTAGCCGGCGGTGAGCAGCCGGGGCTGGTAGCGGCCGTGCGCGCCCTTCTCGTTCTCTCCGCGCGCGTGGTAGGGGATGCCGCGCCGGGAGAAGGCGTAGAGCCGCGGCTCCGCGCCGGAGGGCCGGTAGACGAGGCGGTCCCCGTCGCGGGTGAACGTGCCGCCGCGCCCGGCGGTGAACAGGGCCATGTAGTCGAAGAAGTTCAGCCCGAGCCCGCGCAGCAGCACCGGCGCGCCGGGGGCGATGTGCGAGAGGTCGAGGTCGGCGGGGTTGACGGGTGGGACGTAGTCGAGGTGGTGGATGCGGGCCAGCGACGCCGTACGGGCCTCCCGGGCGGACAGCTCCGCGGGCACGTGGCCGAGGGCCATGACGATCGCGTCGAGCCGGTTGAGGCGCGTGCCGTCCTCCAGGCGGATGCCCTGCGGGCCGCCGCTGATGCCTTCCACGTCGGCCATGGCCACCGCGCGCGAGCGGTGCACCTCGATGCTGACGTGCGCGGGGGCGCGCTCGGCGATCCGCCGGAAGCTGTCGTGGAGGTAGCGGCCGTAGAAGGCGCGGGTGGGGTAGTCGTCCGGGCCGAGCGCCCGCGCCTCGGCGAGGCCGGCGGCGTCGAGTCCGTGCCGGCGCGTCGTGCCGGGCCCGGTGACGTCGCGCGCCCACTCGTACAGGCTGGGGCCCGGCTCGACCGGGCCGTCGATGCGTGCGCTGTCGTCCGTGTAGACGGTGATCTGCGAGGCCACGGTGTTCATCAGCAGGTGGGGTGACTGGTCGGCGCGCCACACGGTGCCCGAGCCCGGGGCGGACGGGTCGACGATGTGCACGGTCACGGCGGAGTGCGCGGGTGCGGCGCGCTCGTTGGCGCACAGCCGCTCCAGCACGGACAGCCCCCGCGGGCCGACGCCGACGATGCCGACCTCTAAACGACTGCTGCTCATGCGTCTGCTCCTCCGTTCTGAGGGGACTTCCGCTCCGCTCTGAGGGGACTTCCGCTCCGCGCGCCTTTTCCATCTCGCCGCCGTGGTGGTGGAGGGGTCAACGCGGGGCGGGCGGGTCCGTCAGGTCCCCGGACGGGTTCGGTTGCGCCGTCCCGCCGCCCGGCCGTGCCACAGTGGGGGACATGGGTGCCACGGGTGACATGCGCGCCGCCTACATCGAACGGTTCGGCCCGCCGGAGGAGATCGTGGTCGGCGGGCTGCCCGCGCCGCGCCCGGGCCCGACCGACGTCCTCGTCGACGTCGCCGCCACGGCCGTCAACCCCGTCGACACGCTCATCCGCTCCGGCGGTTTCCGGACCCCGGTGCCCTTCCCCTTCGTGATCGGCCGGGACCTCGTCGGCACGGTCGCCGAGGCCGGGCCCGGCGCGGCCGGGTTCGCGCCGGGCGACGCGGTGTGGTGCAACAGCCTGGGGCACGGCGGGCGCCAGGGGCCCGCCGCCGAGCGGGCCGTCGTCCCCGCCGACCGGCTCTACCCCCTGCCCGCCGGAGTGCGCGCGGAGGACGCCGTCGCCGTCGCCCACCCCGCCGCCACGGCCTACCTGGCGCTGTTCACGCACGGCGGCGTGCGGCCCGGCGAGACGGTGCTCGTCGCGGGTGCCGCGGGGAACGTGGGCAGCGCCCTCGTGACGATGGCCGTGTGGGCCGGCGCCCGGGTCGTGGCCACGGCCTCGGCGCGCGACGCGGAGTACGTTCGTACGCTCGGCGCCGCCGAGGTCCTCGACTACGCGGCCCCCGGCCTCGCGGGGCGGCTCGCGGACGCCGCGCCCCACGGCGTCGACGTCCACGTCGCGACCCACGGCCGGCACGACCTGGAGGTGGCCGTGCCCCTGCTCGCGCTGCGCGGCCGGATCGTCGTCCTCGCGGGGACCACCGCGCGGCCCGTGCTGCCGGTGGGGCAGCTGTACCAGAAGGACGGGTCCCTCGTCGGCTTCGTGATCTCCCGCGCGACCACGACCGAGCTCGCGCGGGCCGCGGAAGCGGTGGGGCAGCTGCTCGCCGCAGGGCGGCTGCGGCCGCGGGCCGTCGAGGAGATGCCGCTCGCGGACGCGGCCGAGGCGCACCGGCTCGTGGAGCGGGGGGAGCTGCGGGGGCGGCGGCTGGTTCTGCGGGTCTGAGGCGGGGGACGCGGTAGGCG
>NZ_JBPQTW010000379.1:0-3155 GCF_051386535.1 Streptomyces sp. URMC 127 | reverse complement strand
GGGAATCCGGGTTCGGGTCGTCCGGCACCGCCGGTGTCCGCCGTTTTGGTTGCTCGCCGTTGCGGCGGATAGTTCTTGCCTGCGGCAAGGGGGCGGGGGCGCGCCTGAGAAGGCCCACACCCCCTGCCGCCGCCACGGCGAACGGCCACCGCGGCGCGGTCCGGCGGTGCCGGAATCGGCCGCGGTGGTCGTCAGGCCTTCCGCCCCGGAGGGGTCAGAGCTGTTCGATCACGTAGTCGATGCAGGCCGTCAGGGCCTCCACGTCCGACGGGTCGATCGCCGGGAACATCGCGATGCGCAGCTGGTTGCGGCCCAGCTTGCGGTACGGCTCGGTGTCGACGATGCCGTTGGCGCGCAGGACCTTGGCGACGGCCGCCGCGTCCACGTCGTCCGTGAAGTCGATCGTGCCGATGACGGCCGACCGCTTGGCCGGGTCGGCCACGAACGGCGTCGCGTGCTTGGACGCCTCGGCCCAGCCGTACAGCGTGCGGGCGGAGGTCGCGGTGCGGCGGACCGCGAAGTCCAGGCCGCCCTGGCCGTTCAGCCACTCCAGCTGCTGGTTCAGCAGGAAGAGGGTGGAGAGGGCGGGGGTGTTGTACGTCTGGTTCTTGAGGGAGTTGTCGATCGCGGTCGGCAGGGAGAAGAACTCGGGGACGTGCCGCCCGGAGGCGGGGACGCGCGCCGCCCGCTCCAGGGCCGCGGGCGAGAAGACCGCGATCCACAGGCCGCCGTCGGAGGCGAAGGACTTCTGCGGGGCGAAGTAGTAGACGTCGGTCTCGGTGATGTCGACGGGCAGGCCGCCCGCGCCGGACGTGGCGTCGACGAGCACGAGCGCGCCCTCGTCGGCACCTTCGACGCGCTTGACGGGCGCCGCGACGCCGGTGGAGGTCTCGTTGTGGGTGAGGGCGTAGACGTCGGCGCCGGCCTCCGCCTTCGGCTCGGGGTGGGTGCCGGGCTCGGAGGAGATGACGGTCGGCTCGGCCAGCCACGGCGCGAGCTTCGCGGCCTTCGCGAACTTGGAGGAGAACTCGCCGAAGGACAGGTGCTGCGACTTGTTCTCGATCAGGCCGTGGGTCGCGACGTCCCAGAAGGCGGTGGAGCCGCCGTTGCCGAGGATCACCTCGTAGCCCTCGGGCAGGGAGAAGAGCTCGCGCACGCCGTCGCGCACCGAGCCGACCAGGTTCTTGACCGGGGCCTGGCGGTGGGACGTGCCGAGCAGAGAGGTTCCGGTGGCAGCCAGCGCGGCGAGCGCCTCCGTACGCACCTTGGACGGGCCCGCGCCGAAGCGACCGTCGGCGGGCTTGATGTCAGCGGGGATCTGGATATCAGCCACGGACGCAGCCTAGTCCGTGCGGAGTTTCCGATCAGTAAAACGTCCGTTCGGTGAGACGGGGAACGCGCTGCCGGCGTGCACTATGGGGGGTATGGCTGATCTTGTGGGGAGTGATGCTGACGCCGTCGGCGGTGGCACCGCCGGCGACGGTGGCAGCGGCGGCCACGGTGGCAACGGCGGCGGCGCGCACCGGAACGGTGGCGACGCGCACCGGGAGGAGCTGGCGGCCGCCCTCCGGAAGGCCGTGCGCGGCGACGTCCGCTTCGGTGCCGGCGACCGGGCCCTCATGACCATGGACGCCTCGAACTACCGCCGCGTGCCCCTCGGCATCGTCGCCCCGCGCGACGCCGGGGACGTCGCGGCCGCGCTCGCCGTCTGCCGCGCGCACGGCGTGCCGGTCGTGGCCCGGGGCGGCGGCACGTCGATCGCCGGCCAGGCCACGGGCACCGGCGTGGTCCTGGACTTCACCCGCCACATGAACGCGATCACGGCGATCGACCCGGAGGCCCGGACCGCCGTCGTCCAGCCCGGCGTCGTCCTCGACGCGCTCCGGTCCGCCGCGGCCGTGCACGGCCTGACGTTCGGCCCCGACCCGTCCACGCACGCCCGCTGCACACTCGGCGGCATGATCGGTAACAACGCGTGCGGCGCGCACTCCGTCGCCTGGGGGACGACAGCCGACAACGTACAGGCGCTGGATGTCCTCACGTACGCGGGAGAGCGGGCCCGCCTCGCGCAGGGCTGGGACGGCCTGCCGGAACGGCTCGCCGACGGCCTCCGCGCCCTGACCGGCGGCCAGTTGGCGCTGCTGCGCACCCGCTTCCCCGACCTCCCGCGCCGCATCTCCGGATACGCACTGGACGCCCTGCTTCCGGAGCGCCGCACCGACGTGGCCCGCGCCTTCACCGGCAGCGAAGGCACGCTCGGGGTACTGACGGAGGCGACCGTACGCCTCGTGCAAGCGCCGCGGGCGCGCGCCCTTGCCGTGCTGGCCTACGCGGACGAGAGCGCCGCCGCGGACGCCGCGCACCTGCTCCTGCCGCACGGGCCGCTCACGGTCGAGGGCATGGCCGCCGACCTGGCCGGCCCCGCGGCGGCCGGGCTGCCGCGGGGCGCGGCCTGGCTGTTCGCCGAGACGGGCGGGAACACGGCGGCCGAGGCCCGGGCGCGGGCCGAGGAGATCGTACGGGCCGCCGCCGCGGACACCACGGGCTCCGTGGTGGTCACGGACGCGGCCGGGCAGCGCGCCCTGTGGCGCGTACGGGACGACGCCGCCGGCACCGCCACCCGCATGCCCGACGGCACCGAAGCCTGGCCCGGCTGGGAGGACTGCGCCGTCCCGCCCGCCCGCCTCGGCGCCTACCTGCGCGACTTCCGCGCCCTCCTGCGCCGCCACGGCCTGCGCGGCGCGCCCTACGGCCACTTCGGCGACGGCTGCATCCACGTGCGCATCGACTTCGACCTGCTGAGCACGGACGGGGTGCGGCGCTTCCGCGACTTCTCCGGCGAGGCCGCGGAGCTGGTCGTCGCCCACGGGGGATCCCTGTCCGGCGAGCACGGCGACGGACAGGCCCGTGCCGAACTCCTGCCGAAGATGTACGGGGCCGACGTCGTCCGGCTCTTCGCGCGCTTCAAGGACCTCTGGGACCCCGACGGCGGCCTCAACCCGGGCATGCTCGTACGCCCGCACGCGCTGGACGAGAACCTCCGCTTCGACGTGCTGCCGCGGCGGCCGCTTCCGGTGGCCTTCGCGTACGCGGACGACGGCGGGGACTTCGCGGGGGCGGTGAGGCGGTGCGTGGGGGTGGCGAAGTGCCGGGAG
>NZ_JBPQTW010000378.1:0-3201 GCF_051386535.1 Streptomyces sp. URMC 127 | reverse complement strand
CCACCGTACGCCCCAACTCCCGGCCCCCACGCACGCATCCCCACCTGCCCCACACTCTCCTCACACGACAGGAAGGCCCGTACGGTGAGTGCACCGGGGGCCTTCGATGGGGTAGAGTGTGCGACGATGAGGCGCTCAGAAAACGGGCGCCCTCGCGGGTGTAGTTTAATGGTAGAACATGAGCTTCCCAAGCTCAGAGCGCGAGTTCGATTCTCGTCACCCGCTCCATTCCATAAGACGTCTCATGGCTCATTGAGGTGTCTCATAAGAAGTAAGGCAGGCCCAGGTCAAAGACCTGGGCCTTGTTTGTTTACCCTGGGCCGCCGGACGCGGTGGCAGGCAGGCCGGGCACTGACGGAACGGAGCGCGTGGTGGCAGCGGGGGAAGCGAACGGCGACGAGCTGGTGGGCAAGGTCCTCGGCGGCCGCTACCGGGTGACCGCGACGATCGGGCGCGGCGGCATGGGCGTCGTCGCCCGGGCGGTGGACGAGCTGCTGAACCGGGAGGTCGCGGTCAAGGTCCTGCGGGCCTTCACCGACGCCTCCGCGGCCGAACTGGCCGAGCTGCGCATCCGGATGCAGCGAGAAGCACAGGCCGCGGCCCGCATCCGGCACAGCGGCGTGGTCACCGTGCACGACGTGACCGAGGAGCAGGGGCTGCCGGTCATCGTCATGGAGCTCGTCGACGGGCGCTCGCTCGACGACGTGCTGCAGGAGCGCGGCGCGCTGGATCCGCGCGAGGCCGCGGCGATCGGCGCCGAGTTGATGGACGCGCTCGACGCGGCGCACCGGGCCGGCGTGCTGCACCGTGACGTCAAGCCGGGGAACGTGCTCCTGGAGCAGGGCGGCCGCGTCGTGCTCACCGACTTCGGCATCGCCAGCATGGACGCCGCCGGGGACGACGCCATGGCCAAGCTGACCCAGAGCGGCCAGATCATCGGCTCCCTGGACTACCTGCCGCCGGAGCGCGCGCAGGGACACGAGCCGGGTCCGGCGTCGGACATCTGGTCGCTCGGCATGACGCTGTACGCGGCGGTGGAGGGCGCGGCGCCGTTCCGCCGGACGTCGGTGTGGTCGACGCTGTCGGCGATCATCACCGAGCCGCTGCCGGAGCCCCGGCGGGCGGGCCCCCTCGGGCCGGTCCTGCAGGCGCTGATGGCCAAGGAGCCGGAGAACCGGCCGGCCGCGGGCGAGGCGCGCGCGATGCTGGAGCGGGTGGCGGCCGGCGAGGATGGGGCGCCCTATGCGCCGCGTGCGGGCGCCGCGCCGGCTGCGGGTGCGGGTGCGGGTGCCACGCCTGCGGCGCCGGCACCGATATCGGCGCCTATGCCTGCGGCCACGCCTGCACCTGCACCTACGCCTACCCAGGCCGTCTCACCGGCTCCACCGGCCGGGTTCGGTGCGGCGCCGGCCGGGTTCCATCAGCCGCCGCACGCCGGCCATCCGCAGCCCGGCCTGCCGTACCCGCACGCGCAGACGCCCCCTCAGGCCGGAGTGGCTGCCGCCCCTGGCTCCGCTCCCGCTCCCGCTCCCGGCCCCAAGCGCAGCCGTACCCGTACGGTCATCGCAGCGGCCGCCGCGGCCGTCGTTCTGGCCGGGGGCGGCGTCACGTACGCCCTGACCGGCAACCACAGCAGCAGCTCGCCCGGCGACGACGTCCAGGCCGCACAGCCCGCGGTCAGCTCCCCGGCGAGCGGCGGTCAGCCGGGCGGCGGCGAGGCGACCGCCGGGGTGAGCCCCTCGGCCTCCTCGTCCCCCACGGCTCCGGCGAAGCCGTCGGACGCGGCCTCGGCCTCTCCCTCGGCCTCCGCCTCCGCCAAGCCCAGCTCCACGCCGAGCGCGTCGGCCTCCCCGTCGAAGAAGCTCAACGTGCCGACGACCTGCAGCGGCTGGAGCCACCACGACCCGAAGCCGGGCACGTACGGCTATGTGACCGGCAACCGCAACATCCTCAACGGCCCGTACCAGGTCTGTGCCGCCGTGGCTCCGGCCAAGTCCGGCACGAAGGTCTGGTTCCACTGCGCCGTCGAGAACGCGTACGGGCACAAGTGGCTCTACGTGCGCATCGACGGGACGAAGAGCGCGGGCTGGATGTCCGCCGACACGATCATCCGGCAGACGGGCCAGCCGGTCCGCTGCTGACGCCGTCGGCCGGGCCGCGGTTGCCACCGCCCGCCGACCCGACGCCCGCCGCGTTTCGGGGCTTTTGCCTGCCATGCCCGCCCGGCGGCCTGCCCGTGCCCACCGGCCCGGCCTACCCGGCATGAAATTCCGATAAGTTGCCGTGCCAAACGATCTACGTCACCGGTCCGCGCCGCCGTTCCCGTCCGCGCCGGACCCCGATGCGGAGTACGACATGAGCACTTATCCGGGCGGCAGCGCCGCACCGGCCGGCTGGGCGGCCTCGGGGGCGACCGGCCCCAACGGCTCCTACCGGAACCAGACGCTGAAGTACCAGCCGATCGAGCTGGGCTTCGACGAGTCGGTCACGCTCCGGACGGTCCTCGGCCACTGGGCGACCGCGGCCTGCACCGCGTTCGCGGTGTGGCTGTTCTTCGGGCTGTTCGGCCTGCTGACGAGCGACTTCGACTTCGAGGAGGCCGGCGGCGCCTTCAGCACGGGCGGCATCCTGTCGGTCATCGTCTTCTGGTTCATCTTCCTCTTCTCCGGCAGCACCGAGCCCATCTCGGAGTGGCGGACGCTGCTGGAGGACAAGGCCGAGGCGTCCTCCTCCGCCTACGCGGCGATCTACGGCGCGCTGTCCCAGCGCCGGATCCCGGTGACGGCCGTGCCGTCCCGGATCCGCAGCGACGTCTTCCAGCCGGAGGTGGTCAGCAACCGGCTGGTCGTCAGCAGCGGCCGCTACGTGACCTACGTGTCCGTCTTCGCGTACGGCACGAGCCTCTACCTGGGCTGGACGATGTGGCGCATCCGGCCCGGCTGGCACATCGTCGGGACGTACTTCAAGGACCTCATCGGCAGCTTCCGGGGCCGTACCGGTGACGTGAACCAGATGCTCCGCACCGAGCGGCCGCGCGCCATGCGGGAGGCCGTGCACTCGGCGGTCCGCGAAGGCGTGGAGATCGCGGTCCAGGGCATCGAGGTGCCCATCGCCTCGACCTTCGGCCAGGACCTGCCGATCATGACGGCGCCCGGCCAGGGCCCCGCCGGCCCGCCGGCCCCGCCCGGACCGCCCGTGATG
>NZ_JBPQTW010000377.1:0-3291 GCF_051386535.1 Streptomyces sp. URMC 127 | reverse complement strand
GCCTCACCCCCGCCCAGCGGGCGAAATACCCCCACCTCGCGGGGTACGACGCCTACCGCGTCCACGCAACCCCGGAGCAGGAGAAGTCCGCCCTCAGGGGTGCCCTCACCGCCGTCAGCGGCGACGTCACCACCGGCGTACAAACCCCCGGCGTCCTCGACGACCTGTACGCGCGCGCCGCCGCCGAGGCGACCCTCGGCCCGTCCTTCCGCAAGGGCCGCCCCACCCTGTCCGTCTGGGCGCCCACGGCCCGCCGGGTGGCGCTGGAACTCGACGGCCGCACCGTCCCCATGCACCGCGACGACGCGAGCGGCGTCTGGAGCGCCACCGGCACCCGCGACTGGACCGGCAAGCCCTACCGCTACGCGGTCACCGTCCACGCCCCGGCCGCCGGCAAGACGGTCACCAACCGCGTCACGGACCCGTACTCGACCGCTCTGACCGCCGACTCCGCGCGCAGTCTCGTCACCGACCTCGCCGACCCGGCCCTGGCCCCGCCGGGCTGGCGCACCCTGCGCAAGCCGAAGGCCGTGCCGCTGCGCGACGCGCAGATCCAGGAACTCCACATACGCGACTTCTCCAGCGGAAAAGGAAACGGAACCGGAACCGGAAACGCAGGCGGCTACCGCGCCTTCACCACCCCCGCATCCCCCGGCATGCGCCACCTGAAGACGCTCGCCGCCGCCGGCACCTCCTACGTCCACCTCCTCCCCGCCTTCGACTTCGCCACGGCCCCAGAACGCCGAGCCGACCAGGCGACCCCGCCCTGCGACCTCGCCGCCCTCCCCGCCGACTCGGCCCGCCAGCAGGAGTGCGTCCGCGGAACCGCCGCGCGCGACGCGTACAACTGGGGCTACGACCCGCTGCACTACACCGTCCCCGAGGGCTCGTACGCCTCCGACCCGGACGGCCCCGGCCGCACCCGGGAGTTCCGGCAGATGGTCCAGGGGCTCGCCGGCGCCGGCCTGCGCACGGTCATGGACGTCGTCTACAACCACACCGCCGCCGCCGGGCAGGACGACAAGTCCGTCCTGGACCGGATCGTGCCCGGCTACTACCAGCGCCTCATGGACGACGGCGCCGTCGCCACGTCGACGTGCTGCGCGGGCACCGCGCCCGAGCACGCCATGATGGGCAAGCTCGTCGTGGACTCGGTGGTGACCTGGGCGAAGGAGTACAAGGTCGACGGCTTCCGTTTCGACCTGATGGGCCATCACCCCAAGGCGAACATCCTGGCCGTGCGCAAGGCCCTCGACGCGCTCACGCCGGCCAAGGACGGCGCCGACGGCAAGTCCGTGATCCTCTACGGCGAGGGCTGGAACTTCGGCGAGGCCGCGAACGACGCCCGCTTCGTCCAGGCCACGCAGAAGAACATGGCCGGCACCGGCATCGCCACCTTCTCCGACCGCGCCCGCGACGCCGTCCGCGGCGGCGGCCCCTTCGACGCCGACCCTCGCATGCAGGGCTTCGCCTCCGGGCTCTTCACCGACCCCAACGCCGCCCCGCAGGGCACCCCGGCCGAACAGCGCGCCCGGCTCCTGCACGACCAGGACCTCCTCAAGGTCGGCCTGACGGGCAACCTCGCCGACTACCGCTTCACCGACTCCGCCGGCCGCAGCGTCCGCGGCGCCGACGTCGACTACAACGGCGCCCCCGCCGGTTACGCGGCCGCCCCCGGTGACGCCCTCGCCTACGCGGACGCCCACGACAACGAGACCCTCTACGATGCGCTCGCCTTCAAGCTGCCGCAGGGCACGGCGCCCGCCGACCGCGCCCGGATGCAGGTCCTCGCGATGGCCACGGCCGCCCTGTCCCAGGGCCCGGCGCTCTCCCAGGCCGGCACGGACCGGCTGCGCTCGAAGTCGCTGGACCGCAACTCGTACGACAGCGGCGACTGGTTCAACGCGATCCACTGGGACTGCGCCGGCGGAAACGGCTTCGGCCGCGGCCTGCCCCCGGCCCCCGACAACGAGGCCAAGTGGCCCTACGCCCGGCCGCTCCTCGCGGACCCGGCCCTGAAGGCCGGCTGCGGGCCCGTCGAGGCCGCCTCCGCCGCCTACCGCGACCTGCTGCGCATCCGCACGACCGAGAAGGCGTTCAGCCTCGCGACCGCCGGGGCGGTCCAGGCGGCGTTGTCGTTCCCGCTGTCCGGCCCGGACGAGACGCCGGGCGTCGTCACCATGCGCCTCGGTGACCTCGTCGTGGTCTTCAACGCGACGCCGCGGCCGCAGGACCAGCGCGTCGCGGCCCTCTCCGGCACGCCTTACGCCCTGCATCCGGTGCAGGCCTCCGGCGCGGATCCGGCCGTCAAGGCCGCGGCCTACGCCCCCGCCACGGGCACCTTCACCGTCCCCGCCCGGACCGTCGCCGTCTTCAAGGCAGGCTAGGGCGCCGGGGCTGGATCGGCAGGTTCAGCCCGGCTGGGCGCCGCCGCTCCGAGCCGGTCCACGAGGTCCGCGAAGGGCCCGTGGACCGGCTCGTCCTCCAGGATGCGGTCCAGCACCGCCGCCATGTCCTCGTCGCCGTCCGCACCCACCGCGGCCAGCGCCGCGAAGGCGCGGACGAGCTGCAGCTCCAGGTCGCCGCGGGGGACGCGGCGGCCGTCGAGCCAGAGCAGGGCCGTCGTCTCCGTGAGCGAGATCCAGGAGCGGAGGGCGAGTTCCAGGCGCGGGCCGGGGGAGGGGATGCCCAGGTGGGCGAGCATCTCGTCGTACGCGGCCTGCCGCACCTTGTCGATCATGACGCAGGTCCGGCCGGAGCCCGCCACGGGGCCGCCGCGCATGAGGGCGGAGAAGCCCGTGCCGTGCTCCTCCACGAAGTCGAAGAACCGGTTCATCACGCGCAGCAGCCGGGCGCCGAGGGGGCCCTCGCGGGGCTCGTCGAAGAGGGCCGCGAGCTCTTCCGCGGCGCGGCTGAGCGCGGCCTCGTAGAGGCTCTGCTTCCCGGGGAAGTAGTGATAGACGAGCGGCCGGGAGATCCCGGCCGCCGCTGCTATCTCGTCGATGGAGACGTCATCCGGGGGACGGTGGCCGAAGAGCTCGAGCGCGACCGAGATCAGCTGCTCACGGCGCTGCTCGACACCCATCCTGCGACGTATCCCGGTCTTCATGGCGGTCATCTTAGGGCAGTCCGGAAACGCCCCATCCTCCGCTGGTTTCCCGCCTGCTGACCCTATTTCAGCTCCTGGAGCGGCGCTATCGCAGAGTGGAAATCCGCTTCCCGTCGGCGAGGCGGGCGCTCAGCTCGGCCTGGGCGCCCGCCTTGGCCGGGACGGCCAGTCGGTCGCCGGCG
>NZ_JBPQTW010000376.1:0-3335 GCF_051386535.1 Streptomyces sp. URMC 127 | reverse complement strand
CCCCCGCCCCGGACCGCCGCGCCGGCGGCCGCGGCCGCAAGCGCCCCGGCGACCACCGCCCCGACGCCCTGCGCAAGCTGCTCCCGCAGGCCCTCGTCGTCGCGTTCCTGGCCGGCGGCACGTCCGCGTTCGTCGCCGACGACAAGACCGTCCGGCTGACCGTCGACGGCCGCGAGCGCGTCCTGCACACCTTCGCCGACGACGTCGACGAGCTCCTCGCCGACCAGGGCCTCGAACTCGGCGAGCACGACGCCGTCTCGCCCGGCCACGGCCACGACCTCGCCCGCGGCGACGAGATCACCGTCCGCTACGGCCGCCCCCTCGCCCTCACCCTCGACGGCGAGCACCGCCGCATGTGGACGACCGCCCGCACCGTCGACGGCGCCCTGCGCCAGCTCGGCGTGCGCGCCGAGGGCGCCTACCTGTCGGCCGAGCGGTCCGCCCCCATCAGCCGCGAGGGCCTCGACCTCGCCATTCGCACCGAGCGCACCGTCACCTTCATGGCCGACGGCCGCGAACGCACCATCCGCACCAACGCCGCCACCGTCCACGAGGCCGTCGAGCAGGCCGGCATCTCCCTCCACGGCGAGGACACCACCTCCGTCGACCCCGACAGCTTCCCCCGCGAGGGCCAGACGATCTCCGTCATGCGGATCACCGGCAGCGAGGAGGTCCGCGAGGAGCCCATCGACTTCACCACCGAGCGCCACGACGACCCGAGCCTGTTCAAGGGCACCGAGGTCGTCTCCCAGCGCGGCGAGAAGGGCGTGCAGCGCATCACGTACGCGCTGCGCACGGTCAACGGCGTCAAGCAGAAGCCGCGCCGGGTCGCGTCCGAGACCGTGAAGGAGCCGCGCACCCAGATCGTCCGCGTCGGCACCAAGCCCCGCCCCGTGTCCGTCCAGAGCGCCGGCGCGGACGGCCTGAACTGGGCAGGGCTCGCCCAGTGCGAGGCCGGCGGCCGCCCGGACGCGGTCGACCCGTCCGGCACGTACGGCGGCCTGTACCAGTTCGACGTGCACACGTGGCGGTCGCTCGGCGGCAGCGGCCGGCCGCAGGACGCGCCCGCCTCCGAGCAGACGCTGCGGGCCAAGAAGCTGTATGTCAGCCGGGGGGCGAGCCCGTGGCCCGTGTGCGGCCGTAAACTTCACGGGTGAGCTCCAGCCCCAGTACAGACGATTCCGGCGCCCTGCTCGGCCCCGCCGACATCCGCGAGCTGGCCGCAGCCCTCGGGGTACGCCCCACCAAGCAGCGCGGCCAGAACTTCGTGATCGACGCCAACACGGTCCGGCGCATCGTCCGCACCGCCGAGGTCCGGCCCGACGACGTCGTCGTCGAGGTCGGCCCCGGCCTGGGGTCGCTGACCCTCGCCCTCCTGGAGGCCGCCGACCGGGTCGTCGCCGTCGAGATCGACGACGTGCTCGCCGCGGCCCTGCCCTCGACCGTCGCCGCGCGGCTGCCGGAGCGGGCGGATCGTTTCGCTCTCGTCCACAGCGACGCCATGCACGTCCAGGAGCTGCCAGGCCCCGCGCCCACCGCGCTCGTGGCCAACCTGCCGTACAACGTCGCCGTGCCGGTGCTGCTGCACATGCTCGACCGCTTCCCGAGCATCGAGCGCACGCTCGTCATGGTCCAGGCCGAGGTCGCCGACCGGCTCGCCGCCGGGCCCGGCAACAAGGTCTACGGCGTCCCGTCCGTCAAGGCCAACTGGTACGCCGAGGTCAAGCGCGCCGGCGCGATCGGGCGGAACGTCTTCTGGCCCGCGCCGAACGTCGACTCGGGGCTGGTGTCGCTGGTGCGCCGCGACAAGCCGGTCGAGACGACGGCGACGAAGGAGGAGGTGTTCGCGGTCGTGGACGCGGCGTTCGCCCAGCGGCGCAAGACGCTGCGCGCGGCGCTGGCCGGCTGGGCCGGGTCGGCCGCGGCCGCGGAGGCCGCGCTCGTGGCGGCCGGCGTGTCCCCGCAGGCGCGGGGCGAGGCGCTGACGGTGCACGAGTTCGCGGCGATCGCGGAGAACAAGCAGTCCTGAGACCGCCGTACGATCGGGGGGCTTGATTCCGCACCCCAGCCGAGGAGCCCGCTGCCGTGTCCGTGACCGTTCGCGTCCCCGCCAAGGTCAACGTCCAGCTCGCGGTGGGCCCGCTGCGGCCCGACGGCTTCCACGACCTGGCCAACGTGTTCCTGGCGGTCGGCCTGTACGACGTGGTCACGGTGACGCCCGCCGACGAGCTGCGGGTGACCTGCTCGGGCCCGGACGCGGACAAGGTCCCGCTGGACGCCTCCAACCTCGCGGCGCGCGCCGCGCTGGCGCTGGCCGCGCGGCACGGGCGCGAGGCGAACGTCCACATCCACATCGACAAGGACATCCCCGTCGCCGGCGGCATGGCGGGCGGCAGCGCGGACGGCGCGGGCGCGCTGGTCGCCTGCGACGCGCTGTGGGGCACGCGGGCCTCGCGCGAGGAGCTCCTGGAGATCTGCGCGGAGCTCGGCAGCGACGTGCCGTTCAGCCTGGTGGGCGGCACCGCCCTGGGCCGGGGCAGGGGCGAGCTCCTGACGCCGGTCGAGACGGGCGGGAGCTTCCACTGGGTCTTCGCGGTCGCGGACGGCGGCCTGTCGACCCCGGCCGTCTACGGCGAGTGCGACCGCCTGCGCGGCGACGCGTTCGTGCCCGCCCCCGACCCCTCGCCCGCCCTGCTGGAGGCCCTCCGGGCCGGGGACGCGGCGGCGCTGGCGGGCGCCGTGAGCAACGACCTGCAGGCGGCGGCGGTCTCCCTGCGCCCGTCGCTGGCGCAGACGCTGACCGCGGGCACGGAGGCGGGCGCCCTGGCCGCGATGGTCTCCGGCTCCGGCCCCACGACGGCCTTCCTCACCGGCGACGAGGAGCAGGCGCAGAAGGTCGCCGAGTCACTGCGGGCGTCCGGCACGTGCCGAGCGGTCCGCGTGGCCGCGGGGCCGGTGCCCGGAGCGGTGATCACTGTCCGTTAGGCTCTGCGATTCCGCGCCCCGAACGGGCGCCCGAATCGGGGGTTCATCCATGGCGACTCCACCGCCGTACCAGCAGCAGAATCCGTACCAGCAGCACGCCCCGCAGCAGGCGCACGGCTACGGCTACGGCGCCCCTGCGCCCGCGCCCGTGCCCGCAGGGCCCGTGTGCCGCACGTGCGGCGGCTTCCCCGCCGCCGAGGCGACGATCCGCCAGCACCAGGGCATCCTCATCATGATGCGCTTCCTGCACGTGAGGGGACCGTTCTGCCGCAACTGCGGCCTGGCGGTGCTGCGCGACATGAACGGCAAGACGCTGCTGCAGGGCTGGTGGAGCCCGATGTCCCTGGCGG
>NZ_JBPQTW010000375.1:0-3349 GCF_051386535.1 Streptomyces sp. URMC 127 | reverse complement strand
GGCATATCCCAGGGCCGCCGCCCCCTCCCGCCCGACCGCGCCGCCGTCCAGCGCCGTACCGTCAAGGTCCTCATGGCCGCCCAGGTCGTCGCCGGCATCGGCATGGGCGCGGCGATCTCCTCCGGGGGGCTGCTCATCGAGCACCTCACCGGCTCCGAGGCCGCCGCCGGCTTCGCCACCACCCTCGTCACGCTCGGCGCCGCGCTGCTGTCCGTACCGCTCGCCGCCCTCTCCCGGGCCCGCGGCCGCCGCGCCGGCCTCGGCGCCGGCTGGCTCATCGCCTCCGCGGGCGCGCTGACCGTACTCGCCGGCGCCGCCCTCGGCCTGCCCCCGCTCGCCCTCCTCGGCCTGCTCCTCCTCGGCTCCGGCACCGCAGCGGGCCTCCAGTCGCGCTACGCCGGCACCGACCTGGCCGAGCCGGAAGGGCGCGCCCGTGCGCTCTCCCTCGTCGTCTGGTCGGCGACCGTCGGAGCCGTCCTCGGGCCCAACCTCACCGGGCCCGGAGCGGCCGTCGCCCGCGCCCTCGGGCTGCCCGAGACGTCGGGCACCTTCGTCTTCTCCTGCGTGGCGTTCCTCGTCGGCGCGACCGTGATCCGGGCCCGGCTGCGCCCCGATCCGCTGCTGCTGGCCGCCCGCCTGGACGCGGCCGCGACGCCTGTCCGGCAGGCCCGCTTCCTTACCCGAATGAGCGGAGCCCTGCGGCACGTGGCCGCGTCACCCTCTGCGCTGACGGGGCTGACCGCGCTGGTCCTCGGGCATGCCGTGATGGTGTCGGTGATGACGATGACGCCCGTGCACCTCGCCCACCACGGCGCCTCGCTCAGCGTCGTCGGCTTCACCATCAGCCTGCACATCGCAGGCATGTACGCGCTCTCGCCCGTCGTGGGCAAGGCGGCGGACCGGTTCGGGCGGGTATCAGTGATCCTGGCCGGGCAGGTGGTCTTCGTGGCGGCGACACTGCTCGCGGGCACGGCGGGCAGCCGGCAGTGGGCGGTCGCGGCCGGGCTTTTCCTGCTGGGTGTCGCGTGGTCGTGTGCGACCGTCGCGGGCTCCACCCTGCTGAGCGAGTCGGTGGGCGCGGAGCACCGGGCCGACGTGCAGGGCGCGTCCGACACGCTGATGAACCTGGTGGGGGCGGCGGGGGGCGCGCTCTCCGGAGCGTTCGTCGCCTTCTCCGGCTACGGGGGCCTCAACGCGGCCGCGGCGGCCCTCGTCCTGCCGGTCAGCGGCTGCGCGCTCTATTTCGCCTTGCGCCGCCGCTAGCGGTTCCGCGCCCCGGCTCGGCACCGCCGGGGCCGGCCCCCTTTCAGCGCAGAAAATCTGATCCCGCCGTCACGGCGAGCAACCCCCGCGGCGAGGGTCCGGCGGAATGGCCGCCCACCGGAACCCCCACGTACGCGCTATCCCCCGAACGCCGAGGACGCCGTCAGCCGCAGCGCCGTGTCGATCAGCGGCACGTGGCTGAACGCCTGCGGGAAGTTGCCCACCTGCCGCTGCAGCCGCGGGTCCCACTCCTCCGCCAGCAGCCCCAGATCGTTCCGCAGGGCCAGCAGCTTTTCGAACAGCTGCCGGGCCTCGTCGACCCGGCCGATCATCGCCAGGTCGTCCGCGAGCCAGAAGGAGCAGGCCAGGAACGCGCCCTCGTCGCCCTCCAGGCCGTCCACCCCGGCCTCCTCGCCCGCGGTGGGGTAGCGCAGCACGAAGCCGTCGGGCGTGGACAGCTCGCGCTGGATGGCCTCGATCGTGCCGATGACGCGCTTGTCGTCGGGCGGCAGGAAGCCCATCTGCGGGATGAGCAGCAGGGAGGCGTCCAGCTCCTTCGACCCGTAGGACTGGGTGAAGGTGTTGCGCTCCTTGTCGTAGCCCTTCTCGCACACGTCCCGGTGGATGTCGTCGCGCAGCTCGCGCCACCGCTCCAGGGGCCCGTCGACGTCACCGGACTCGATGAGCTTGATGGTGCGGTCGACGGCCACCCAGGCCATCACCTTGGAGTGCACGAAGTGGCGGCGCGGGCCGCGCACCTCCCAGATGCCCTCGTCGGGCTCGTTCCAGTGGTCTTCCAGGTAGCCGATGAGGCGCAGCTGCAGCACCGACGCGTAGTCGTTGCGGGCGAGGCCCGTCATGTGGGCCAGGTGCAGGGCCTCGGTGACCTCGCCGTAGACGTCCAGCTGGAGCTGGTCGGCGGCGCCGTTGCCGACCCGGACCGGCGTGGAGTTCTCGTAGCCGGGCAGCCACGGCAGCTCGGCCTCGCCCAGCTCGCGCTCGCCGGCGATGCCGTACATGATCTGCAGGTTCTCGGGGTCGCCGGCGACCGCGCGCAGCAGCCACTCGCGCCAGGCGCGGGCCTCCTCGCGGTAGCCGGTGCGCAGCAGGGAGGAGAGGGTGATCGCCGCGTCGCGCAGCCAGGTGTAGCGGTAGTCCCAGTTGCGGACGCCGCCGATCTCCTCCGGCAGGGAGGTCGTCGGGGCGGCCACGATGCCGCCGGTGGGGGCGTACGTGAGCGCCTTGAGCGTGATCAGCGAGCGGATCACGGCGTCCCGGTAGGGCCCGTGGTACGTACAGTGCTCGACCCACTCCCGCCAGAACTCCTCCGTGGCCGCCAGCGAGCCCTCCGGGTCCGGCAGGGCGGGCGGCTCGCGGTGCGAGGGCTGCCAGCTGATGGTGAAGGCGACGCGCTCGCCGGGCGAGACGGTGAAGTCGGCGTAGGTGGTGAGGTCCTTGCCGAAGGTGGGGGCGGTGGTGTCGAGCCACACCGAGTCGGGGCCGGCGACGGCCACCGTGCGGTCGCCGACCTTGTGCACCCAGGGCACGACCCGGCCGTAGGAGAAGCGCATGCGCAGCGCGGAGCGCATCGGCACCCGGCCGGTGACGCCCTCCACGATCCGGATCAGCTGGGGCGCGCCCTCGCGGGGCGGCATGAAGTCGATGACCCGCACCGTGCCGCGCGGGGTGTCCCACTCGGATTCGAGCACGAGGGAGTCCCCCCGGTAGCGGCGGCGGTCCGCGGGCGGCGGGGCCGCGCCCGACGGGTGCGCGGGGCCCACCCGCCAGAAGCCGTGTTCCTCCGTGCCGAGCAGACCGGCGAACGCGGCATGGGAATCGAAACGGGGCAGGCACAGCCAGTCGGCCGTGCCGTCCCGGCAGACAAGGGCGGCGGTCTGCATATCGCCGATGAGTGCGTAATCCTCGATACGCCCGGCCACGGTCATCTCCAGTCGAACGGCGCCACATGACCCCGTGGGGGGTCCCTCTTGCGGTCAAGCGATCTTTAGACGAGCTCTGTTCCGGAAGGTGCGTCTCCCTGCGGTAGCGAACGCCCCCGGCGGTGGCCGGGGGAGGTGGCTGGGGG
>NZ_JBPQTW010000374.1:0-3350 GCF_051386535.1 Streptomyces sp. URMC 127 | reverse complement strand
CCTCGACCCCCTCGCCCCCCTCGATTTCCCCTTCGACGACGCCCTCTTCGACGACGGTTTCGACGGTTTCGACGGCTTCGACGACCTCTCCGGGCCCGCCGGGACCGAGGCCGGCGCCCCCGAGGTGACCCCGCCCGACCTGCGCCTCCTCGCCGTCACCGGCCTCGCCGAGCGCCGCGTGATCCTGGAGACGTACGTCCGCCAGGAGCTGGGCCGCGTCCTCGGCGTGCCCCCGCACACCATCGACACCACCGGCCGGCCCATGAACAGCCTGGGCGTCGGCTCCATCATGGGGCTGGAGCTGCAGCGCCGCATGGAGGACGCCCTGCAGGTCGAGGTGGACCTGCAGCGCCTGCTGCGCGCCAACAGCGCCGCCGAACTCATCGACTGCCTGGCCGGCCAGCTCGGCGACGACGAGGACGACCCGCACCGGCGGGCCTCGCGCCGCCCCGCACCCCCGCAGGCGCCCGCGGGCGCCGCATGACCACCGGCCCCGCCCTCCCGGCGGGAACGCTCGACCTGTGGCTGGTCCGCCGCCCCGTCAGCGGGTCGGAGGACCGGCTGGACCTGTCCGACCTGGACGCCGCCGAACGCAAGCGCGCGGCCTCGTTCATCCGCCCCACCGACGGCCTGACCTACGCCTCCGCGCACATCGCCCTGCGCCGCCTGCTCGGCGCCTACCTCGACATCCCCCCGCCGCAGGTGACCTTCCTGCGGGAGCCCTGCCCCGGCTGCGGCAAGCCCCACGGCCGCCCCGCCGTGGCCACGCCCCACCACCCGCGCCTGCACTTCTCCCTCTCGCACAGCCACGGCACGGCGCTGGTGGGGTTCGCGGACCGGCCGGTGGGCGTCGACGTCGAACGGCTGCCCAGGGCCACGACCGTCGAGGCCTGCACCCCCGCCCTCCACCCCGGCGAACAGCAGGAGCTCGGCGCGCTGGACCCCGGGGCCCGGCAGGAGGCCTTCGGCCGGCTGTGGACCCGCAAGGAGGCCTTCCTCAAGGGCCTCGGCACCGGCCTGAGCCGCGGCCCGTCCGTGGACTACCTCGGCGCCGACCCCGCCCGCAGGCCCCCCGGCTGGACCGTCCTCGACCTGCCCTGCGGCCCGCGCCACAACGGAGCCGTCGCCCTGAAGGGCGGCCCGCCCACCGCGAGCCGGCTGCGCCTGCTGCCCGCCGACGCCCTCTTCGCCGGAGGCGCCGCCGGCATCAGCGCGGCCGTGGCCCCGACCCCGGTCCCCGTCTGAGCCGGCCGGGACCGCCGGCCGGGACCGCCGCCACGTAAGAAGTGACCCCTCATCGGAGAGTGAGACACCCATGCCCGTCACCGGGAAGATCTCGTCCGCCCCCGCCGAACACCGGGAGTGGACGCTGCACGAACGTGTGGAGGAGCTCCGGCTGATCCGCGACGAGGCCTACGAGGGCCCGGACCCGGCCGCCACGGAGCGCCAGCACGCCAAGGGCAAGCTCACCGCCCGCGAGCGCATCGCCCTCCTCCTGGACGAGGACTCGTTCACCGAGGTCGAGACCCTGCGGCGGCACCGTGCGAGCGGGTTCGGCCTGGAGAGCAAGAAGCCCTACACCGACGGTGTGATCACGGGCTGGGGCACGGTGCACGGCCGGACCGTGTTCGTCTACGCGCACGACTTCCGGATCTTCGGAGGCGCGCTGGGCGAGGCCCATGCCACGAAGATCCACAAGATCATGGACATGGCCATCGCGGCCGGTGCGCCGCTGGTCTCGCTGAACGACGGTGCGGGTGCCCGTATCCAGGAGGGCGTCTCCGCCCTTGCCGGTTACGGCGGGATCTTCCAGCGCAACACCAAGGCCTCGGGCGTCATCCCGCAGATAAGCGTGATGCTCGGCCCCTGCGCGGGCGGTGCGGCGTACTCGCCGGCGCTGACGGACTTCGTGTTCATGGTCCGTGAGACCTCGCAGATGTTCATCACCGGCCCCGACGTCGTCCGCGCCGTCACGGGCGAGGAGATCACCCAGAACGGCCTCGGCGGCGCCGACGTCCACTCCGCCACCTCCGGCGTCTCCCACTTCGCCTACGACGACGAGGAGTCCTGCCTGGAGGACGTGCGCTACCTGCTGTCCCTCCTGCCCTCCAACAACCGCGAACTGCCGCCCGCCGCCCCGTGCGAGGACCCCGCCGACCGGAGCACCGACTCCCTCCTCGACCTCGTCCCCGACGACCCGGGCCGCAGCTACGACATCCGCGCCGTGATCGAGGAGATCGTCGACGACGGCGAGTACTTCGAGGTCCACCCGGCCTGGGCCACCAACATCGTCTGCGCGCTGTCCCGCATCGACGGCGGCGTCGTCGGCATCGTCGCCAACCAGCCCGCCTCCTTCGCCGGCGTGCTGGACATCGAGTCCAGTGAGAAGGCCGCGCGCTTCGTCCAGTTCTGCGACGCCTTCAACATCCCGCTGGTGACCCTCGTGGACGTCCCCGGCTTCCTGCCGGGCGTCGACCAGGAGCACAACGGCATCATCCGGCGCGGCGCCAAGCTGCTCTACGCGTACTGCAACGCGACCGTGCCGCGGATCTCCCTGGTCCTGCGCAAGGCCTACGGCGGCGCCTACATCGTCATGGACTCCCGCTCCATCGGCGCCGACCTCGCGCTGGCCTGGCCCAGCAACGAGATCGCCGTCATGGGCGCGGAGGGCGCGGCCAACGTCATCTTCCGCCGCGAGATCAACGCCGCGGACGACCCGGAGGCCGTGCGCGGGCAGAAGATCAAGGAGTACAAGGCCGAGCTGATGCACCCCTACTACGCCGCCGAGCGCGGCCTGGTGGACGACGTCATCGACCCGCGCGAGACCCGGCGGATCCTCGCCCGGTCCCTGGCGATGCTCCGCGAGAAGCACGCCGACCTGCCGTCGCGCAAGCACGGCAACCCGCCCCAGTGACCGGGAGGAACCCCATGACCAGCGAGCCGCTCATCCGCATCGAGAAGGGCCGGGCCGGCCCCGAGGAGCTCGCCGCCCTGACGGCCGTCCTCCTCGCCCGCACCGCCGCCGGCGCCGACCCGGACGACCTCGCCCGCCACCACCGGGCCACCGCCCTGTGGCGCCGCCCGGAGCGCACGCCGCGCGCTCCCGGGCCGCGCAGCTGGCGGGCCGCCTAGGCCCCTTCGCCGCCGGCAGCGCTGCCGTGGCCGGTGCACAGGTTCCCGTCGATGCGGCGCAGCAGCCGCAGCGCCTCCGTGCGCTGGCGCTCGGACATCCCCTTCGTCGTCAGCGCCTCCAGCTCCGCCCAGGACTCCTCCACCTTGCCGCGCAGCGCGTGCCCCTCGGGCGTGAGGGAGACCACCACGGCCCGGCGGTCGGTGGGGGAGGGGCGGCG
>NZ_JBPQTW010000373.1:0-3353 GCF_051386535.1 Streptomyces sp. URMC 127 | reverse complement strand
TCCCGGGGCCCCGGCCCCCCGCAGGGGGAAACGGTGAAAGGGTGGGTCCGGGGCTTCTCCCCCGCCGCGACGGCGAGCAACCACCGGACGGCCTGTCCGGCGGTGCCGAGCCCGCAGCGGGCTAGATGCCCGCGAGGGCCTCCGCCGCGGCCGTGCCACACACCCGCGCCGCCCCGTGCGTCGCCACATGCAACGCCCCCCGCGGCGGAGCCGCGTTCAGGCCCATTTCCACGACGACCGTGTCCGGCCGCGCAGCGACAACCGCGTCGAGAGCCTCCGCCATCCACCCGTGCCGGTGCACGTCCCGTACGACGGCGACGATCCGCCGCCCGCCCGCGGCGGCGAGCACGTCGGCGGCGCGGGCCGCGTCGCGGCCGTACGTGCCGGTCTCCGTGCCGGGCAGCAGCCGGGCGAGTTCGGCGCCGACGCCCCAGGGGGTCTCGTCGCCGACGGCGATGTTCGCGACCGGGGTGAACGCGGCCACGTAGGCGGGCCCGGTGAGCGGCTCGTGGCCGGGCGCGGCGGTCACCCGCAGGGCGCGCCGGGCGGCGGTGAGCCCCACCTCGGGGGCGGGCGCGGTCCCCTCCTCGGCCGCGCCGGCCGCGCCCTCCCCCGAGGTCCAGCGCGCCAGGGCGCGCACCCGTGCCGCGGCGTCGGCGAGCCGTTCCTCCTGCAGCTCGCCGGCGCGTACGGCCGCGACCAGCGCGTCGCGCAGCCGCAGCACGGTGTCCTCGTCGGCCAGCCCGCCGCCGACGCAGATGGCGTCGGCGCCCGCGGCCAGGGCCAGTACGCTGCCGCGCTCGATCCCGTACGTGCCCGAGATCGCGCGCATCTCCATGCCGTCGGTGACGATCAGGCCGTCGAAGCCGAGGCCGCCGTCGGCGACGGGCGCCCGCAGCAGGCCGTGCAGGGCGGCGGGGCTGAGGGTCGCCGGCAGGCCGGGGTCGAGGGCGGGCAGCAGGATGTGCGCGCTCATGACGGCCTTGGTGCCGGCGGCGACGGCGGCCCGGAAGGGCACCAGTTCGCGGGTGCGCAGCGTGCCGAGGCCGGCGTCGATGCGCGGCAGGTCGTGGTGGGAGTCGACGGCCGTGTCGCCGTGCCCGGGGAAGTGCTTGGTGCAGGCGGCGACGCCCGCGGACTGCAGGCCCTGCACGTAGGCGGCGGTGTGCCGGGCGACGAGGTGCGGGTCGGAGCCGAAGGAGCGGACGCCGATGACGGGGTTGTCCGGGTCGGAGTTGACGTCACCGGACGGCGCCCAGTTGAGGTTGACGCCGCACTCGGCGAGGCGCCGGCCGAGCTCGCGGGCGACGGCCCGGGTGAGCCGGGTGTCGTCGACGGCGCCGAGGGCGAGGTTGCCGGGGAAGGAGGAGCCGGTGCGCACCTCCAGCCGGGTGACGTCGCCGCCCTCCTCGTCGACGGCGACGAGGACGTCGCCGCGCTCGGCGCGCAGCTGCGCGGTGAGGGCCGCGAGCTGTGCGGGCGAGGCGATGTTGCGGCCGAAGAGGCCGACGGAGGCGAGCCCCTCGCCGAGCCGGCGCAGCAGCCACGCGGGGGCGGTGGTGCCGGTGAACCCGGGCTGCAGGACGGCGAGGGCGTCGCGCGTGAGCGTGTCCATGGAGTAGCCCTACCCCTTAACTGCGCCGGAGGTGAGGCCGCCGACTGCCTTGCGCTGGAGGATGACGAAGAGGATCAGGATGGGAACGGCGAAGAGCGAGGAGGCGGCCATGGTGGCGCCCCAGTCGTCGCCGAAGGTGGTGCGGAAGCCGGTGAGCCAGACCGGGAGGGTCTGTCCGGCCTGCTTGTTGAGGATGAGGACGTAGGGGAACTCGTTCCAGACGGTGATGAAGCCGAAGAGCGAGGTGGCCATCAGCCCGGGGGCCAGCAGCGGGAAGATCACCTTGCGGAACGCCTGGGCGCGGGTGCACCCGTCGACCATCGCGGACTCCTCCAGCTCCTTCGGCACGGCGGCGACGTAGCCGCGCAGCGTGAGGACGGTGAAGGGCAGCACCATGACGGTGTAGACGGCGGCGAGCGGGACGAGGCTGTTCAGCATGTCCGCGTCGCGCACGATGATGTAGTACGCGAGGGCCATGACCTCCCAGGGGGCCATCTGGGCCGTCATCATCACCAGGATGAAGCCCTTGCGGCCCTTGAAGCGCAGGCGGGCGACGGCGAAGGACGCGAGCAGCGCGATGAGGAGCGAGAGGCCGACGGCGACCAGGGTGACGGTCAGGGAGTTGCCCACGAGCGTCCAGAAGCCGTCGGCGTCCACGGCCCTGCGGAAGTGGTCGAGGGTGGGGCTGGACGGGAACCAGACGGGCGTCTCGCTGACGACGTCCTTGTTGGCCTTGAAGGCCGTCGCGAACATCCAGTAGACGGGGAAGACGAAGAGGGCGAAGAGGACGACGGCCGTCGCCCCGGGCCAGACGCGGCCGAGCGGGGAGCGCCTCACAGCTCGTCCTCCTCTTGCTTGAGTACGAGGCGCAGGTAGTGCGCCGTGAGGGCCAGCAGGATCACGATGGTGAGGATGGAGATCGCCGCGCCCATGCCGAAGTGCTGGCTGCCCACGCCCTCCTGGAAGGCGTAGACGGGGAGGGTCTCGGTGAGCCGGTCGGGGCCGCCCTCGTTGATCGCGAAGACCTGGGTGAACGACTTGAAGATCCAGATGACTTCGAGGAACGTCGTCGCGAGGAAGAACGGCCTCAGGAAGGGGAAGGTCACCGAGGTGAACTGCTTCCAGGTGCCGGCACCGTCGAGCGAGGCGGCCTCGTAGAGCTCCTTCGGGATCGTGGTGGTCGCCGCGTAGAGGTTGATCGCCACGAAGGGGACCGACTGCCACACGAGCAGCACGGTGATCACGAAGAAGGTGGAGAACTGCCCGCTGGTCCAGCTGTATCCGGCCATGGAGTGCCAGCCGAGCCGGTCCAGGAGGTAGTTGACGACGCCGAAGCGCTGGTCGAACAGCCACTGGAAGACGGTGGTCGCGGCGACGACGGGCATCGCCCAGGCCAGGACCAGGCCGAGGGAGAGCAGCAGCCGCAGCTTCTTGCCCAGGCGGGCGAGGAGCAGCCCCGTGAAGCAGCCGATCAGCATGATGAGGACGACGTTGGCGGTCGTGAAGACGACCGAGCGGCCGGTGACGCTCCAGAACTCGGAGCTGCCGAGCTGCTCGGTGTAGTTGTCCGCGCCGGTCCACTCGGTGAGGTGCTGGATGAGCTGGCGCGGGCCGAGGTTCTGGAACGACAGCAGGACGTTCTTCAGCAGGGTCCAGCCGAGCAGCAGCACCGTGACGGCGGCGGCGGGGAGGAGCAGCAGGTACGGCACGGCCGCGGTGAGCCTGCGGGGGCCGGGGC
>NZ_JBPQTW010000372.1:0-3370 GCF_051386535.1 Streptomyces sp. URMC 127 | reverse complement strand
CCACCAGACCCCCGCCCCCGCCGACGCCGAAAGCCGCCCCCGCAGCGGCTACTACACCTTCACCTGCTCCCCGATCGAAGTCGGCGCCACCGAGGCCAAACAGCCCGGCGTCCTCGTCTTCGCCGCCGACGTCACCGACCAGGTCGAGGCCGCCGAGCGGCTGCGCGCCAGCGAACGCCGCCAGCGCGAGGCCGCCGTCACCCTCCAGCGCAGCCTCCTCCCCCAGGAGCTCGAACAACCCGACGACCTCCGCGTCGCCGCCACCTACCAGCCCGGCGGCAAGGACACCGCCGTAGGCGGCGACTGGTACGACGTCATCACCCTCGGCGCCGGCCGCACGGCCCTCGTCATCGGCGACGTCATGGGCCGCGGAGTGCGCGCCGCCGCCGTCATGGGCCAGCTCCGCACCGCCGTCCGGGCCTACGCCCGCCTCGACCTGCCGCCCCACGAGGTCCTCCAGCTCCTCGACGGCCTCGCCGGCGAGATCGACGCCACCCAGATCGCCACCTGCATCTACGCCGTCCACGACCCCAACGAGGGCCGCCTGGTCTACGCCTCCGCGGGCCACCTGCCGATCCTCGTCCGCGACCCCGACGGCACGGTCCGCCGCGCCGCCGAACCCACCGGCCCGCCCCTCGGCACCGGCGGCTGGATGCACACCTCCGGCACCATGCCGCTGGGCCCCGGCTCCAGCGCGGTCCTCTACACCGACGGCCTCGTCGAGCGCCGCACCGAGGACATCGACGAAGGCGTCGCCGCCCTGGAGCGCGCCTTCGCGGGCGCCACCGGATCACCCCAGGTCATGTGCGACCGCCTGATCCGCGCCCTCGGCGTGACCGCCGACCACGACGACGACGTCGCCGTCCTCGTCCTGCAGCACCCCGCCCGCACCGGCCACGACGCCGAGCTCTTCCACAACGCCGCCCTGGAGCTCCTCGGCGGCATCGAAGCAGCACCCCGGGCCCGCGCCTTCGCCTCGGGCGTCCTCGTCAGCTGGCGCTTCCCGACCGAGCTGCGCGACCTGGGCGTCCTCGCCGCGAGCGAGCTCGTCGCCAACTCCCTCCAGCACGGCACACCGCCCATGCGGCTGCGCCTGCGCCGCACCGACCGCCGGCTGATCATCGAGGTCACCGACGGCGACGACCACCTCCCCCGGCGGCGCCGCGCGGAGCCGGCCGACGAGGCGGGCCGCGGCATCTCGATCATTGCCACGATCGCCTCGTCCTGGGGCTCCCGGCGCACGCCCGGCGGCGGCAAGGCCGTCTGGTGCGAGTTCGCCCTGCCGGCGGGGCACGGGTGACAAGAGGAGAGGGAGGGCGCTTACGAGCGCCCTCCCTCTCCTCTTCCTTATATGCCTGTCTTATATGCCCGCGTATCTCAGGCGGGCACGGCAGTGCGCTTCTCCACCGGCTCCACCGGCTCCACCTGGCGGCGCTGCGCACGCGCCAGCAGCGGGTTGTCCTGCGCCGGGGTGAGCCGGCGGCCCAGCCGCAGCGCCAGGACGGTGATGAGCACGGAACAAGCGATCACCATGGCGATGTACGCCGCATACAGACCGCCACCGGCCATCAGACCGCCCACGGACGGCCCGACCGCCAGCGCGAGCTGCTTCACGAGCGCGAACGCAGAGTTGTACTGACCCACCAGCCGGGCCGGCGCCAGGTCCGCCACCAGCGGAGCCACCGTCGGCGACAGCATCGACTCACCGATGCCGAAGAGCGCGTACGTGGAGATCAGCAGCGCGGTCGCGACCCCGTGCGCCCCCGGAACGAGCCCCGAGACCCCCGCGGCCACCCACGCAACGGTCCAGATGACACCCACGAGCGCCATGACCCGGCTGCGCCGGTGCCCCTCGACCAGCTTGAGGACGACGAACTGCGCCAGCACGATCGCCGCGGTGTTGGCGGCGAGCGCGATGCCGAGCGTCGCCGGCGAGATCCGGGTGACCTCGACCGCGAAGGCGGCCAGGCCCGACTCGAACTGCCCGTAGCAGGCGAAGAACATCACGAAGCCCAGGAGGCACAGCTGCACCATGGCCCGGTCGCCCAGCAGCGTCCGCCAGCCGCCCTTGGCGTCCTCGTCCACCGGAACCGCGTCCTCGACCTTCGGCGCCTTCGGCAGCCGCACGGTCGCCACGGCGACACCCAGCACCAGGAACATCGCCGCCTCGATCGCGAAGAGCCGCACGAAGCTGCCCGGGTCCGAGGTGTCCACGATCTGCCCGCCGAGCAGACCGCCGACGCCGAGACCGAGGTTGTTCAGGAAGAACTGCATCGCGAACGCACGCGACCGGGTCGTCGGCGTCGAGCACCAGACGATCATCGTGGCCAGCGTCGGCTGGATCACCGCGATGCCGGCACCCAGCGCGGCGGCCGCGGCGAAGACCAGCGACTCGCTGGACGCCAGCCCCATCCCCATCGACCCGGCGGCGGCGGAGACCGTACCGGCGATGGCCACAGGCAGCGGACCCCGCCGGTCGATGACCCGGCCGACGAAGGGCAGCACGACGAGCGCGGACACGGCGAACGTCATGAGCACCAGGCCTGCGGTGCTCGCTCCGAGGTTCCGTACCTGCGACACATAGATGAACAGGAACGGGACGGTGAAGCCGTTGCCGAACGCGCTCAGGGCGTTCCCCAGCTGGATCCGGCGCAGAGCTGCGCCCATCGCGGTGGTCACACTCACCTTCCTAGGTCGAGGTTGAGGGGCGGTACTGTCCAAGCCTGAAGACTTCAACAGTAAAGTTCGAAGCTAAAGAGTACATGCCGAAGGGCTTTAGTGCGAATCAGTTCGTGTCATACTGCCGGGCATGGCTGACACCCCCGGCGCCTCCGAGCCGAGCCTCGACGAACAGATCGCCGCCTATCAGCGCGAATTCCAGGACCTCGACCCCCAGGTGGAGAAGGTCGTCTCGGCCCTCAGTCGCCTCAACCGGCGGATGAACGTCGCCTACGGACGCCAGACCGCCGAGCTCGGCATCAGCAACGCCGAGTGGGAGGTCCTCAAGGCCCTCGTGCTGGCCGGCGCCCCCTACCGCCTGGGCCCCGGCGACCTCGCCAAGCGGCTCGGCCTCACCCCCGCCGCCATGACCCACCGCATCGACCGCATGGTCGCGGAGGGACTGGTGACCCGGGAGCGCGACGAGAGCAACCGCGTCCGCGTCATCGTCGGCATCACGGAGGAGGGCCGGAGCAAGTGGCTGGAGGCCATGCGGATGGCCACCGTCTTCGAGGAGGACCTCCTCCAGGACCTGTCGGCCGAGGAGCGCGGCCGCCTCGGCGAGATGCTGACCCGCCTGCTGCGCCGGGTGGAGGATGCCCAGCCGGACGCGGGGGGACGGCTGAGCGATCTGGATTGAGGGGTGGGATGG
>NZ_JBPQTW010000371.1:0-3437 GCF_051386535.1 Streptomyces sp. URMC 127 | reverse complement strand
CCCCGAGGCCCCGCACGACGACCCGGACGAAGCCCCCGAGCCCGCCGAGCCGGAGGACCCTCACGCAAGGCGCACGGCAGAAAACCCGCAAGGGCCGCCGCGCACCGAGGCGCCCCCAGCCGCCGAACCGGCTGACGACGCCCCGGAGACCGCCCCGGATCCGGACGCCCCCGCGGACCCGGACCAGGGCGAACAGTCCCCCGGCGGCCGCGGCTCGCGTGACGCGCCGGACGGCCTGCCGGACGAACAGGGGCAAACGGACTGGGGGCAGGACATGATTGACGGGTTCAATCCCGACCCCGGGGCCGACGACACATGGATCCGGCTGCGCCCCGGAATCAACCGTCAGGGCCTCGGCGCCGCGACCGGAGCCGGCGAAGGCGACAGATAAGAAAGCCGAACAAAGGCGGGCGGGCCCAGGTCAGCGACCTGGGCCCCACCGCTTCACGCAGAGCGCGTCACCGCCCCGCCGCGGCCGCCTCCTTCGACTCCGCAGCGGCGGGAGCCGCAGGAGCCGCAGGAGCCTCGCCCGGCTCGGGCTCCGGGCGGCGATCCCTGGGGATGAGGGCCAGAAGCAGGCCCACGGCCAGAAGCGTGCCGCTCACCAGGAAGACCGTCTGCATCGCGTCGGCCATGCCCTCCAGGAAGGGGCGGGCCAGGCGGGCGTCGGCGTGGGTGAGGAAGGAGCTGTCGTCCAGGGAGACGGCGCCGTTCCGGCCGGCGAGAAGCGTCTGGTTGGCCGGCTGGGAGGTGACCGCCGGGTCGGCGAGGGCGGCCTTGAAGCCCGGGTCGGACGCGGCGCGGCCGTAGGCGTCGGCGATCCTGCCGCCGACCGAGCCGAAGAAGAGCGAGAAGAAGACGCTGATGCCCACCGTGCCGCCGACGGAGCGGAAGAAGGCGAAGGAGCCCATCCCGGCGCCCATGTACCGCGGCTCGACGCCCCGCTGGATGGCGGTCACCATGACCTGCCAGCACATGCCGATGCCGGTGCCCATGACCCCGGCCGCGACCCCCGCCTGCCACATCGCCGTGCCCGCGCCGAACGACGCGAACCAGAACGTGGCGGCCATCATCAGCACGATGCCGGTCAGCATGGAGCCCTTGAAGTTGCCGGTGCGCGTGACGTGCGCGCTGCACAGCCGGCCGGCGACGATGATGCCGAGCGTCTGCGGCAGCATCATCAGACCCGCCTCGGTCGGCGAAAGACCCTTGACGATCTGCAGGTAGAGCGGCAGGACGGCGAGCGAGCCGAAGACGGCCGCGCCGACGATCGTGTTGACCCCGTTGTAGATCGAGAAGACGGGGTTGCGGAACATCGGGGTGGGGAGCAGCGCCGCGCCCCCGGCCCGCCGCTGCGCCATCAGGAAGAGCACGAGCCCGACGGCCCCCACGGCGAAGAGTCCCAGCGTGCCGGCCGAGCTCCAGCCCCACTTCGGGCCCTGCTCGACGGCGAAGAGCACGGGCACCAGGAAGAGGACGAGGGTGACGACGCCCGCGACGTCGGGCTTCTCCGCCGAGCGGCCCGCCTTGGCCCGTACCTGACTGGCAATCAGCACCACGGCCGCGGCGCCGACCGGCACGTTGATGAAGAACGCCCAGCGCCAGCCGTCCGCACCGGCGAAGCTGTCCAGCCCGGCGAAGAACCCGCCGACGACCGGCCCGACGACGGCGGAGACGCCGAAGACCGCCCCGAACCAGGCCTGGTAACGGCTGCGCTCGGCGGGCGGCAGCAGATCGGCGAGGATGGCGAACGCTAGGCTCATCAGACCGCCCGCGCCGAGCCCCTGGACGCCCCGGAAGACCGACAGCATCACCATGGACGAGGCGAGCCCGCACAGCACCGAACCGGCGATGAAGACCGTCACCGCCGTGACGTAGAGCGGCCGGCGGCCGTAGATGTCGGACAGCTTGCCGTAGAGGGCCGTGGTGACCACCGAGGTGATCATGTACGAGGTGTTGGCCCAGGCCTGCTGCGAGAGGCCGTTGAGGTCGTCGGCGATGGTGCGGAGCGCCGCGGACATGATGGTCTGGTCGAGCGCCGACATGAACAGGCCGAGCATCAGCCCGGCCATGACGAGTCTCATGCGGCGCCGGTCGATCACCGGCGTGCCGCCCGGGGCAGCTGTGTCCGTCATCGTCGTTCCATCCGTCCTTGGGCCGGGGCCGTGGGTAGGTGACGGCCCTGTTGAGGCGATGGATCAAGGATGGAATCTCAAGCGGACTTGAGGTCAAGGCGATCGATCAGCCTTCTTCGCCCGGATCTTCGTCGCCTTCGTCATCGTCGTCGCCTTCGCCCTCGTCGTCCTCGTCGTCATCTTCGTAAGGCGCCTCTTCCATCAGCCGCTCCGCGATGTCGTCGACCCAGGCCTCGGCCCAGCGCAGGAGCTCGGCGCGGTCGGACTCGTCCAGCCCGCAGGCGGCGTACTCGGAGTCGGCGATCCACTCGGCGCGGGCGAGCCGGGCCTGGAGGTCGGTGAGGTCGAACCCGGCGTCACCGGCGTGCCGGCGGCCGAGCTCCTCCAGTTCGACGTGCGACCAGGAGCCGGACGCGGCGCGCACGTGGACGAGGTCGCGGGCCAGGCCGCGGTCGGCGAGGTCGCGCACGGCCATGCCGAGTACGTCCTCGACGGCGGGCACGGGCCCGTACGGACCGAGCACGGGCGGCCGCAGCAGCGTCTCCTTGCGGAGGCCGACGGCACAGTGCTCGCCGGTCGCGGCGTCGGTGACGAGGAGCCGGGCTTCGGACGGCTCGGTCTGCCAACCACGCTCCCGCAGGCCGTCGGAGAGGGCGGACACGAGACCGGGCATGGGGTCGGGCGCCTCGGTGACCACCTCCAGGCCGGTGTCGCGGCGGGCGGCGCCGGCGGTCAGGAGACCGTGCGCCTCAAGGGCGTACGTACCGCCGAGGAGCAGCGGGAACATCGAGCCGGCCGCCATCACGTCCGGCAGCAGGCGCCGGTGCAGTCCGTGCGGAGCGCTCTCGTACGCCGACGGGTCGCTTTCGTACGAACTCATGGCCGCGATTATTCCGGAAGCACGCCCTCGACCAGGTCGGATACGCGCTGCAGCTCGGGCTGGATCTCGTCCGCCCCGGCCCGGTCGACGGCGGCGAGCCGCCACCAGACGGCGCGGGCGTTGTGCAGGACGCGGCGGGTCTCGTCGGCGGGTGCCTGGGCGTTGTGCCGCCGCTCGGCGGTCCGCAGGTGCAGCCGCATGATCGCGGCCCAGTCCTCCTGCAGGAGCAGCGCCAGCCAGGCGCGCGTGCCGAGCACGCCGACGGTGTGCGGATGCAACGGCCCGTACTCCCGGTCCAGCGCCCCTTCCAGCTCCCGCGCGGCCAGCGCGGCCCCGGCGAGATCCCCGCGCAGCTCGGCCCCGACGATCCGGCCGAAGCGCTCGGCGTGGTGCGGGGGGAGGGGGGTGTGCCAGTCGGGGGC
>NZ_JBPQTW010000370.1:0-3475 GCF_051386535.1 Streptomyces sp. URMC 127 | reverse complement strand
TTCTCCTTCGGCTCCTTCGGCGGCTCCGCCACGCAATCGTCCCCGTGCCCCGCCCCGTGCCCGTCCGCCGTCAGCGTCGTTTCGTCGAACGGCAGCCGTCCGGCGAGGACCTCGCTCACCCGCTCCTTGTCGATCTCCTTCGTCCACGTGCCGACGAGGACCGTCGCGACCGCGTTGCCCGCGAAGTTCGTCAGGGCCCGCGCCTCGCTCATGAAGCGGTCGATGCCGACGATCAGGCCGACGCCGTCGACGAGTTCGGGGCGGTGGGACTGCAGGCCGCCGGCGAGCGTGGCGAGGCCCGCGCCCGTGACGCCGGCCGCGCCCTTCGACGCGACGATCATGAACAGGAGGAGGGAGATCTGCTGGCCCAGGGCGAGCGGCTCGCCCATGGCCTCGGCGATGAACAGCGACGACATCGTCAGGTAGATCGCCGTGCCGTCGAGGTTGAAGGAGTAGCCGGTGGGGACGGTGATGCCGACGACCGGCTTGCTGACGCCCAGGTGCTCCATCTTGGCGATCAGGCGCGGCAGGGCCGACTCCGAGGAGGACGTGGAGAGGATCAGCAGGAACTCCCGGCCCAGGTACTTGAGCAGGGTGAAGATGTTCACGCCCGCCACGAGCCGCAGCAGCGCGCCCAGCACCACGACGACGAACAGCACGCAGGTCACGTAGAAGCCGATCATGATGACGGCGAGGGACTTCAGGGCGTCGGTGCCCGTCGCGCCCACGACCGCCGCCATGGCGCCGAACGCCCCCACCGGCGCCGCCCACATGATCATGGCGAGGATGCGGAAGACCAGCTTCTGCAGGTGTCCGATGCCGCGCAGCACCGGCTCGCCCGCCGCGCCCAGCCCCTGCAGGGCGAAGCCCGCGAGCAGGGCGACCAGCAGCGTCTGCAGCACCTGGCCGCCGGTGAAGGCGGAGACCATCGTGGTCGGGATGATGCCGAGCAGGAAGGCGGTCGTGGACTCGCTCCCGCCCTTCGCCTGCGCCTCCCCGGCGTGGCGCACCGCGTCGGTCAGGTGCAGCCCGCTGCCCGGCTCCAGGATGTTGCCGACGACGAGGCCGATGGCCAGCGCGACGGTCGACATGACCAGGAAGTAGCCGAGCGCCAGGCCGCCGACGGCGCCGACCTTCGCGGCCTTCCGCACGGAGCCGATGCCGAGCACGATCGTGCAGAAGATGACCGGCGAGATCATCATCTTGATCAGGTTGACGAAGCCGGTGCCGAGCGGTTTGAGCCCGACCGCGACGCCGGGCGCCGCGAGGCCGACCGCGATGCCGGCGAGGACGGCCGCGATCACGGCCAGGTACAGGTAGTGGGTACGGTCCCGCCGCTGCGGCGGCTGCCCGCCCGGGGGTGGTGCCGGCTGTGCCGTCACAGGGATCTCCTAGGGGTTTGCGGCTCCGGGCGCATCCGGGCTCCGAACGGCATCCGGGTGCGTGGGGGAGTCCCCTCTCTCCCGACGAGAGGGGCTCCGGCGACTATGCACGGCTCTGTGACCGTGGTCACCCTTATGTGCATTACGTTCGCGGGCGCGGCCCGGTGCACACTGTCCGCCATGCGCAGACCCCGCATCCGCCGCCCCCGCAGCCTCGCCGGCCAGCTCTTCGCGATGCAGATCGTGCTGGTCGCCGTCGTGGTGGCCGGCTGCGCGGCCTTCGCGTACGCCGCCGACCGCGGCCAGGCCGAGGAGGCCGCGCGCCGCGAGGTGACCGCGGCGGCGGTCGCCGTGGCCGCGTCGTCGTCCGTCCGGGACGCCGTCCGCTCGCCGGACCCGGCCGCCGGCCTCCAGCCGTACGCCGAGCGGGTCCGCCGCGACACCGGCGTCGACTTCGTGACGATCATGAACCCGGACGGCATCCGCTGGACCCACCCGGACCCCGCCCGCATCGGCGAGCGCTACCTCGGCCACACCGCCCCGGCCCTGCACGGCGAGACGTTCTCCGAGACGTACACGGGCACGCTCGGCCCCTCGGTCCGGGTGGTGGTGCCGGTCATGGACGGCGGCAGGGCGCTCGCCCTGGTCAGCGCGGGCATCACCGTCGACACGATCAGCGCCGAGATACGCCGCCAGCTCCTCGGCCTGCTGCTCGTCGCCCTCGCCGCGCTCGCCCTCGGCGGCGCGGGCACGTACCTCCTCAACGCCCGGCTGCGCCGCCACACCCACGGCATGAACGCCGGCGAGCTGAGCCGGATGCACGATTACCACGAGGCGACGCTCCATGCCGTGCGCGAGGGTCTGCTGATGCTCGACGGGCAGCACCGTATCGCCCTCATCAACGACGGCGGACGCGAACTCCTCGGCCTCTCGGGTGACGTGACGGGACGGCAGGTCGACGCCCTGGGCCTGCCTCCCACCCTCACGGACGCGCTGCTGGCCGCCGAGCCGCGCGTCGACGAGGTCCACGCGACGGCCGACCGCATCGTCGTCCTCAACACCTCGCCCGTCTCCGGCGGCGAGCGCCACGGCACCGTCGTCACCCTGCGCGACCACACCGAACTCCAGGCGCTCTCCGGCGAGCTGGACTCCGTGCGCGGCTTCGCCGAGGCGCTGCGCTCACAGGCGCACGAGGCGGCGAACCGGCTGCACGCCGTGGTGTCCCTGATCGAACTGGGCCGCGCGGACGAGGCCGTCGAGTTCGTCACCGCCGAGCTCGAACTCGCCCAGGCCCTCACCGACGAGGTGGTCGGCGCCGTCGCCGAACCCGTCCTCGCGGCCCTGCTGCTGGGCAAGGCCGCCCAGGCCAACGAGCGCGGCGTCGAGCTCGTCCTCGCGCCCGACACGCACGTGGACGACGGCCTGCTGCCGCCCAGCCTGCCCGCCCGCGACCTCGTCACGATCCTCGGCAACCTCGTCGACAACGCCGTGGACGCCGCCGCGGAGGAGGCCAACCGCAGCGCGGCGGAGGTGCGGCACGCGCGGGTCACCGTCACGCTGCGCGCGAGCGAGGGGGCCGCGGACGGCGGCGAGCTGCTGCTGCGCGTCGCGGACACCGGGGCGGGCGTGGCGCCCGAGGCCATGGAGGAGGTGTTCCGGCGCGGCTGGTCGACCAAGTCGCCCGGCGGCGCGCCCCACGGCCGCGGGCTCGGCCTCGCGCTCGTCCGGCAGGCCGTGCGCCGCAACGGCGGTACGGTGCGTGTGGCCGGCTCGCCGGACGGCGGCGCGGAGTTCACCGTACGGCTTCCCCTGCAGGCCGGTCGTCCTGCGGACACGCCGCCCTCCTTGCAGGCTGACCGTCCTGCGGACGCGCTGTCCTCGCTGCAGGCCGGTCGTCCTGCGGACGCGCTGTCCTCGCTGCAGGCCGGTCGTCCTTCGGACGTGCCGCCCTCGCTGCAGGCCGGCCGTCCTGCGGACGCGTCGCTCTCGCTGCGCGCCGACCGTCCTGCGGACGCGCTGTCCTCGCCGCACGCCACCCGGTCCGCGGACACGTCGCCCTCCCCGCACGCCAACCTTCCCCCGGACACGCCGCC
>NZ_JBPQTW010000369.1:0-3485 GCF_051386535.1 Streptomyces sp. URMC 127 | reverse complement strand
TGTATAAGAGACAGCCGAAACCCTCAAGAGGACGCGCACCCGCGCCCGTTCGCCCGCCGCCCCTCCGGCGGCACCACCGGCAGCAGCCGCAGCAGCGGCCGCCCCTCCGGCAGCGCCTGCACCGGCGGCACCTCGGGCGCCCGCTTCAACTGCAGCTCCCCGTACGCCCCTTCCGGCACGGCGGGCCGCACCGGCGCGACCGGCTCGATCCGTTCGTACGCCTGACCCTGCTCCGGCCGCGGGTCCGGCTCGCCCTTGTTCGGCCAGAAGGACATCGCCCGCTCCGCCTGGGCCGTGATGGTGAGCGACGGGTTGACGCCGAGGTTCGCGGAGACGGCCGCGCCGTCCACGACCGAGATGCCGGGATGCCCGTACAGCCGGTGGTACGAGTCGATGACGCCCTGCGAGGCGTCCGCGCCGATCGGGCAGCCGCCGAGGAAGTGCGCGGTCAGCGGGGTGCCCATCAGCTCGCCCACGTTGCTGCCGGGGAAGCCGTTGATCTCCTCGGCGAGGATGTCCGCGGCCATCGCCGCCGCGGGGATCTGCTTCGGATTGGGCGCCCCGTGCCCCTGCCGCGCCGTCAGCAGGCCGTTGCCCGGGCCGCGCCTGCGGCGGTACGTGGTCAGGGAGTTGTCGAGCGACTGCATCACGAGCCCGATGATCGTCCGCTCGGACCAGCGCCGGTTGGACAGCGACCGCAGCAGCTGCACCGGGTGCCGCACGCAGCGCGCGGCGAACGCGGCGGCCCGCGGCGCCCGCGTCCCCACGGGCACCTGGAGGACCGACAGCATCCCCATCGCGTTCGACCCCTTGCCGTAGCGGACGGGTTCGATGTGCGTGTGGTCGTCCAGGTAGGCGGAGGAGGTGATGGCGACGCCCCGGGTGAAGTCCGGGCGTGCCCCGCCGTGCGCCTTGCCGTAGCGGCGGTCGTCGGTCTGCGCGCCGACGAGCGCCTCGGAGTTCGTACGGGTCAGCCGGCCCAGACCGGCCGGGATGCGGGGCAGCAGGCCCTTGTCCTTCATGGTGTGCAGCAGCGTCTGCGTGCCGTACGTGCCGGCGGCGATCACCACCCGCTCGGCGCGCAGGACGCGCGGCCGGGCGGCCGCGGAGCCGCGCCGCTTGTCGGTCGGGACGGTCACCACGCGGTAGCCGCCGTCCCGGTGCTCGGTGACCGCGACGACCGTGGTCATCGGGTGGACGACGGCGCCCGCCCGCTCGGCGAGGTACAGGTAGTTCTCGTTGAGGGTGTTCTTCGCGCCGTGCCGGCAGCCGGTCATGCACTCGCCGCACTCGGTGCAGGCCCGGCGGGCGGGCCCGGCGCCGCCGAAATAGGGGTCGGGGCTCTCCTCGCCGGGTTCCGCCCGGTGCGTGCCGGCGGCGTCCTCGCCGTCCCCGAAGAACACGCCGACCGGGGCCCTGCGGAAGGTCTCCCCCACGCCCAGGCGCTCCGCCGCCGCCTTCAGGTGGACGTCGGAGGGCGTGGTCGTGGGGTTGAGGCGGACGCCGAGCATGCGGCTCGCCTGGTCGTAGTACGGCCGCAGCTCGTCCTCCCAGTCGGTGATGCCGGCCCACTGCCGGTCCTGGAAGAAGGCTTTCGGCGGTACGTAGAGGGTGTTGGCGTAGTTGAGGGAGCCGCCGCCGACGCCGGCGCCCGCCAGGACCATCACGTTGCCGAGGAGGTGGATGCGCTGGATGCCGTAGAGGCCGAGCGCGGGCGCCCACAGGTAGTTGCGCAGGTCCCACGAGTTCCTGGGGAGGTTCTCGCGGGTGAAGCGGCGGCCCGCCTCCAGGACGCCCACGCGGTAGCCCTTCTCGGTCAGGCGCAGCGCGGACACCGCACCGCCGAAGCCCGAGCCGACGACGATCACGTCGTAGTCGAACACTGCCTCTCCGTTCCTCTCCGTTCCTCCGGGTCGTACGAGAGCGTGCGGGGCGGGCGGGCACCGGCCCGTCAGCGCAGCCTGAGCGCCTTCAGCAGCTGCAGGCCCCGCGTCATGACCTCCGCGTACTTCGCGTCGTCCAGCCCGAAGGCCGGGGCGAGCGGTACGACGCGCTGGTGGGCGACCGTCTGCGCCTCGGTGTACTTGAGGATGCCCTCGGAGCCGTGGCGGCGGCCCAGCCCCGACTCGCCCATGCCGCCCATGGGGGCCCGCGCGCTGCCGTAGGCGGCCGCGTACGCCTCGTTGACGTTGACGGTGCCGGTGCGCAGGCGCGCCGCGATCTCCCGGCCGCGGCGGCCGTCCGCGGTCCACACGCTCGCGTTGAGCCCGTACGGGGTGGCGTTGGCGAGGGCGACGGCTTCGTCCTCGTCCCGGAAGCGGTAGACGGAGACGACGGGGCCGAAGGTCTCCTCGGCGCACACGGCCATGGACGGCCGCACGCCCTCCAGCACGGTCGGCTCGTAGAAGAACGGGCCGACGTCGGGCCGCGGGCGGCCGCCCGTAAGGACGGTGGCGCCCTGCGCGACGGCGTCCTCGACGTGCCGCACCACCGCGTCCAGCTGGCGCTGCGAGGCGAGGGAGCCCATGTCGGCGCCGTAGGCGAGGCCCGTGCCGAGCCGCAGCGCCTTCGCGCGGGCCGTGAAGCGCTCCAGGAACGCGTCGGCCACGGACTCGTGCACGTACAGCCGCTCGATGGAGATGCACAGCTGCCCCGCGGACGAGAAGCAGCCGCGGACGGCGCCGGCGGCGGCCTTCTCCACGTCGGCGTCGTGGAGGACGAGCATGGCGTTCTTGCCGCCGAGTTCGAGCGAGGAGCCGATCAGGCGCGCCGCGGCGCCCTGGGCGACCTCGCGGCCGGTGCGCGTCGAGCCGGTGAAGGAGACGTAGTCGGCGTGCGCGACGAGCGCGGGCCCGACGACCGGGCCGTCGCCGATGACGACCTGCCAGACCTCCTCCGGCAGCCCCGCCTCGACCAGCAGCTCACGCGCCCACAGGGCGGTCAGGGCCGTGCCGGTGTCGGGCTTCATCACGACGGCGTTCCCGGCCGCGAAGGCGGGCAGGGCGTCCCCCACGGACAGCTCCAGGGGGTAGTTCCAGGGGGCGATCTGGCCGACGACGCCGCGCGGGTGGCGCAGTTCGGTGACCTTGGTGAGGACGGGCAGGACGCCCGTGTGCCCCTTGGGCCGCAGGTAGGCGGCCGCCTTGCGCCCGTAGTGGCGGGCGCCGACGGCCACGGCCTGCACTTCCTCGTGGGCGTGCAGGCGGGCCTTGCCGGTCTCCGCCTGGATGAGGTCGAGGACCTCGGACTGCCGCTCCAGGAGCAGGTCGTGGAAGCGCAGCAGGACGGCGGCGCGCGCGCTCACGGGCACGGTCGCCCAGTGCTGCTGCGCCTCTCGCGCGCGGACGAAGGCCTCGGCCACGTCGTCCGGGGTGGACTCGGGCAGTTCGGCGAGCTGCAGACCGGTGAGCGGGGTGCGGCTGACGGTGGTGCCGGAGCCCACGACGGGCCGGGTGAGGCGGGCGGCGAGGGCGGGCGTGATGACG
>NZ_JBPQTW010000368.1:0-3526 GCF_051386535.1 Streptomyces sp. URMC 127 | reverse complement strand
GTCCTCACCCCCGCACCGCCCCCGCACGGACGGCAACCCCCTCAACCGCGCGGCGTACCTGCGCGGTCTGACGGCGGCGCGGGGGTGAGGACCGAGCCCGGCCGGGCCGGGGCCGGGCCGATCCGGCCGACCCGCCGGGTCACGGCGTCCCGGAGCGGTGCCCGAGCAGGGCACGGCACACCCGTGCGAGCGCGCACACGTGCTCCGCGGCGGACAGCAGCCCGTCACCGGGCCCTTGCGCGAGGACCCGCTCCGCGCGGCTGAGCAGTGACCGGCGCAGGGCGTGCCCGGCCCACGCGGGGTCCATGGCGGCGGCCTGCGCTTCCACGACGGGGATGAGCTCCCGGACGTGCCGGCGCAGACGCCCTTCCAGGGCGGCCAGCTCGTGGTGCGTGGGCAGCACGGCGTGGCAAGCGAAGGCTTGTTCGGTATCGCCGGCAATCCGGAGATCGTCGGTCTCCCGGCCGTCCGGTGACTTCGTCTGCATGGGAGTCCCTGAGTGCTGAGTGGCTGAGGCGGCACTGACGCTACGGGCGCCGTACGCGCACGCTCGATGGCGCGGTGATGCAACTCCGATGCAATTACGGGGGCTCAGGGGACCCCTTCGGCCGGTCGGCCAACCGGTGAGCGTGGTCGGCGCTACGGTCGGCGAGCGAGCAGTCACCGATGTCAGGGGGCGCATGGATGGCCGGCAAGAGGGTGCCCAACCCGAAGATCAGAGCCGTACGTGAGGAGCGGTTCCACATGAGCCGCTCGGAGTTCGCCGACCTGATCAACCAGCAGGGCGCGCGGATGGGCGAGAACACCGGCTGCACGTCCCGGGTCGTCGCCACATGGGAGGACGGTGACGTGGGCTGCCCGCGGCCCGTGTACCGGCGGATCCTGGCCGCGCTCACCGGCGAGAGTCTGCTCGCCCTGGGCTTCTCTTCCCCGCAAAGCCCGGGGCGGCGTACGGTCTTCACGTCGGATCGGGTCGACGGCCAGGAGCAGGGAGTGGACCGGCGAAGTTTCGTCTCGGGGCTCGCGGCTCTGGGATTCTGCCCCGAGCGCGGTACGCCCCGGCGGATCGGGGCGACCGAAGTGAGGACCGTCCGGCAGACCGTGCGCAAGCTCAAGCAGTTGGACGAACGGATGGGCGGCGACAACCTCAGCGTGGATGCCCGCCGGGCCCTGGGCGCCCTCAACCGGCTCATCAATACCGCCCGGTATGCCGAGCCCACCGGCAGGAAACTGCGCTCGGCCTACGGCGACTTGGCCGTGCTCACCGGTTGGCTGAGCTATGACGCCGATCGCGTGGAGGACGCCTGGGCCTACTACCACCAGTCGCTGTACCAGGCCCGCATGGCGGAGGACCCCGAGGTCGAAGTCCACGCGTACGCACAGATGTCCATGGCGGCGGCGCGCAACGGGATGCCCCGTGACGCCGTGGACCTGGCCAGGATGGGGCAGCGCGTGAGCGCCCGCCACGTGCCGCCGCGGCTGATGTCGCTCCTGACGCTGCGCGAGGCCTGGGGCTGGGCCCGGTTGGGGGACTCCAAGGAGTGCCGGTCGGCCCTCGCGCGGGCGTACAGGGCGTTCGATCACGGGCCCTCGGACGAGGACCCTTCGTGGATCGACTTCTATTCGCTGTCGGAGCTGGACGGGCTCGCCGCCACGTGCCACGCCGCGCTCGGCGAGACCGCGGTGGCTCAGCGGCTGACCGAAAAGACCCTGGCGACCATGAGCCGCAGGTACGGCCGCAACCGGGCCTGGTACACGGTGGTGCTGGCCGAGGTGCACCTGCGGAAGGGAGACGTCCATGACGCCTGTGAGGTGGCCCGGGGCGCGCTGCCGCTGATCGCGGAGGTCTCCTCGGCCCGCACCACGGCCCGGCTCGCGGCCTTCCGCAGCAACGTGGCAGAGCACAAGGACGATGTTCCGGTACGGGACTTCCTGGCGGAATCCCGGCCCCTCGTGGCATGAGAGAAGGGGGAGAGACATGGCTGACCTGAAGCTGCGCCGACTGGACGGCAAGGAAGCCGACGGTGAGCGCGAGGTGCTGGCCGACGTCTACGAGGAGGCCTACGCCGACAAGCTGGACGGCGCCTTCCGCTCGCGGGCGGCCTTCCTGGACCGGCTCTCGGCCTACGTGCAGCGGCCGGGCTTCGAACTGGTGGCGGGGGAAGACGGCGGCACACTCGCCGGGTACGTCTTCGGCTTCGTCATCGCGCCCGCCGGATCCTGGTGGGGCGGCTTCCGCGGGGAGGTCCCGGAAGAGGTGCGCCGACTGACCGGCCAGGGCAAGGTCTTCGCGATCTCGGAGCTGATGGTGCGACCGGCCTGGCGCCGCCGGGGCGTCGCTCGCCTGCTGCACGACGAACTGCTCGCGAGCCGCGACGAGAAACTCGGAACCATCCTGGTCGACCCCGGAAACGTCCCGGCCCGGTCCGCCTACTACGCCTGGGGCTGGGAGAAGCTGGGGGAGATCCGTCCCTTCGACAACTCCCCGGTCTTCGAGTCCCTGATCAAACAGCTCTGACCGGACCGTCCTGGCGCTCGGTGAGGCGTGACCGGTACCCGCGGCGTTCACGGAGGAGACCGGGGCGAGGACCTTCGCCGTGATCGAGCTGGCCGTCGGCAAGCCCTGGCGGCGGCGCGGCATCGCGGCCGGGTTGCACGCCCGGCTGCTGGACGGCGTCCGGGCCGAGCGGGCCGCCCTGACTATGCGCCCGGAGCCGGAGGCCGCCGCAGCCCGGTGCGCCTACGCGGCGTGGGGGTACCGCAAGGTGGGCCGGTGGCGGCCGGGGGCTGAGGCTCCGGTGTACGACGCGATGGTGCTCGGCCTGCGGTGAATGCCGACGGCACGCCCGGCCGGGCCGGGGCACCGTCAGCCGCCGGGGAGGGCGTGAGGTCGCCCGTCGTCGAAGCGCCACCCCGTTGTGTCCGTCAGGCCACCGACCCCGCCCCCTCCCGCACTCCGCGGTGGATCGGCGTCTGCGCCCCCGTCAGCGGGGCGCCCGTCCCCCCGTGCCGCACGGCGACGATCTCCGCCGCGATGGACACGGCGGTCTCCTCCGGGGTGCGCGCCCCGAGGTCGAGGCCGATCGGGGAGCGCAGCCGGTCCAGCGCGCGCTCGCCGACGCCTGCCGCGCGCAGCCGCGCCAGCCGGTCCTCGTGCGTGCGGCGCGAGCCCATCGCGCCGACGTAGGCGACGGGCAGCCGCAGGGCGCGCTCCAGCAGCGGCACGTCGAACTTCGGGTCGTGGGTCAGCACGCACAGGACCGTCCGGGCGTCGAGCGCCCCGGCCGCCTCCTGGGCGTCGAGGTAGCGGTGCGGCCAGTCGACGGCGACCTCGTCCGCCTCGGGGAAGCGCCCCGTCGTCGCGAACACGGCCCGCGCGTCGCACACCGTGACGTGGTAGCCGAGGAACTTGCCGGCCCGTACGAGCGCCGCGGCGAAGTCCACCGCCCCGAAGACGATCATGCGCGGGGGTGGCAGGCACGACTCCACGAAGAGCGTCACGGGATCGCCGCAGCGGGCCCCGGCC
>NZ_JBPQTW010000367.1:0-3547 GCF_051386535.1 Streptomyces sp. URMC 127 | reverse complement strand
TCCCCGCCCTCCCCCATCGGGTATGGCGAAGGGGCCATACCCGATGGGGCGCACCGACAGGGCTCCCTCGCGGGGTTGACGGTCCTATGGAATGAGCCCGGGCCGGACAGCAGGGACGACGGACCGGAGAGGTTCATGCCATCTGAACACGGGGGCGCCGCGGAGGACATCGCGGCATGGATAACCGAGCGCATCGCCGAGCGCACCGGTCTTCCCGTTGAGGAGATCGATCCCCGGGAGCCGCTGGCGGACTTCGGGCTCGCCTCGCGCGACGCCGTCGTCCTCGCGGGCGAGCTGCAGACACGGCTGGGCAGGCCCTTGTCACCCGCCCTGTTCTGGGAGTACCCGACCGTGCAGGCGCTCAGCCGGCACCTGGCGGGGGAGCAGGGGCCGGGGGAGGCCTGGCCTGCCGCCGACGCCCTCCATGCCGGGCCCGCCCGCAGCGCCCCCGGTCCCGCACCGCACCCGCCGGGCGAGGCTTCCGGGCCCCCGCCCGTCGCCGTCGTCGGCATGGGCTGCCGCTTCCCCGGCGCCGACGGCCCGGCGGCGTACTGGCGCCTGATCGGCGAGGGCGCCGACGCCGTGGGCGCCCGCACGGACCGCAGCGAACTCCTCGGCGAGCACCTGCCGCACGGCCTGCTGGCGGACGTGAGCGGATTCGACGCCGAGTTCTTCGCCGTCTCGGCGCGCGAGGCGCCCTACGTCGACCCCCAGCAGCGCCTGCTCCTGGAGACCGCCTGGGAGGCGCTGGAGAGCGCCGGCATCGCCCCCGGCTCCCTCGCGGGCAGCCGCACGGGCGTCTTCGTCGGCGTCAGCAACAGCGACTACGGGCGCATCCAGACCGCCCGGCCGGAGCTGCTCGACGCCTACAGCGGCACCGGGCAGTCGCTCAGCATCGCCGCCAACCGGCTCTCGTACGTCCTGGACCTGCACGGCCCCAGCCTGGCGCTCGACACGGCCTGCTCCTCCTCGCTGGTCGCCGTCCACACCGCCTGCCGCAGCCTGCGGTCCGGCGAGTCCTCGCTGGCCCTCGCCGGCGGCGCGAACCTGATCCTGACCCCTCAGCCGACCGAGGTCTTCACCCGTGCCGGCATGATGGCGCCCGACGGGCGTTGCAAGACCTTCGACGCCTCCGCCGACGGGTACGGGCGCGCGGAGGGCGTGGCCGTCGTCGTCCTCAAGCTCCTGCCGGACGCGGTCCGCGACGGCGACGACGTCCTCGCCGTCATCCGGGGATCGGCCGTCAACCAGGACGGCAGGAGCAACGGGCTCACCGCGCCCAACGGCCGCAAGCAGCGCGAGGTCGTCCTGGAGGCCCTGCGGGACGCGGGCGCCCGCCCCGCGGACGTGGACTACGTGGAGGCGCACGGCACGGGAACGTCCCTCGGCGACTCCGTCGAGGTCCGAGCCCTGGCGGCGGTGCTCGGCGAGGGCCGGGCCCCCGGAGAGCCCCTGCTGCTCGGCTCGGCCAAGGCCAACATCGGGCACACCGAGGCGACGGCCGGCATGGCCGGGCTCCTCAAGACGGTGCTGATGCTCGTCCACGGGCGGATCCCCCCGCACCCCGGGCTGCGGCAGCTCAACCCGGCCGTCGCGGCGACGGAGGGCGTCCGGGTCCCCACCCGGGCCGTGCCCTGGGAGCGGCGGCGGGGGCCGCGGACGGCCGGGGTCAGCTCCTTCGGCTTCGGCGGCACCAACGCCCACGTCATCGTCCAGGAGGCGCCGCCGCGGCCCGAGGAGCCCGCCGACGACCCCGCCCGGCCGGTCCACGTCCTGCCCCTCAGCGCCCGCGGCCCCGCCGCCCTGCGGGCCCTGGCCGCCCGCTACGCCGCGCACCTGCGGCAGCACCCCGGCGTCCGCTTCGAGGACGTCTGCCACACGGCCGGCGCCGGCCGGACCCATTTCGGGCACCGGGCCGCCGTCGCCGCGGGCTCCGCCGCCGAGGCGCTGACCCGGCTGGACCGGCTGGCCGCCGGCGAACCGGCGCCCCGCCGGAGGTACCGGCAAGGTGGCGTTCCTGTTCACCGGGCAGGGTTCGCAGTACTTCGGGATGGGCCGCAGGCTGTACGAGACCCACCCCGGCTTCCGCCGCGAACTGGACGAGTGCAGCGACGTCCTGGCGGACCGTCTGGAGCGGCCGCTGACCGACGTCCTGTTCCGGGACACCGCCGGCCCCGGGCCGCTCGCGCTCACCCGCTACACCCAGCCCGCCCTCTTCGCCGTCGAGTACGCCCTGGCACAGCTGTGGCGCTCGTGGGGCGTGGAACCCGACTGCCTGCTGGGGCACAGCGTCGGGCAGCTGGCGGCCGCCTGCGTGGCGGGGGTCTTCGGCCGCGACGACGGACTGCGGCTCGCCGCGGAGCGCGGCCGGATCGTCCAGGAGCACGCCCCGGAGGGTGCCATGGCGCTCGTCCTGGCCGGCGAGCAGGCGGTCCACGAGCTGATCGACTCCCTCTCGGGACAGCACCGGCCCGCCGTCGCCGCGGTCAACGGAGCAGCCGGCACCGTCGTCTCGGGAACCCCCGGAGGCGTCGCTGCCCTGCGCGAGGCCGCCACCGCCCGCGGTCTCACCACCCATGCCCTCGCCGCCCGGCACCCCTTCCACTCCCCGCTGATGGCAAAGGCGAGCGAGGCGTTCGCCGCGGCGCTCGCGGGGCTCGACTGGTCCCTGCCGGGCGTTCCGCTGGTCAGCGACCTCGGCGGTGGCCTGCTCGACGCCGCGCGCCCACCGGACGCCGCCCACTGGGCGGGCCACCTGGAACAGCCCGTCCGGTTCGCCGAGGGCGTCCGGCTGCTGGCCGCCCACGGCTGCACGACCTACGTGGAGGCCGGACCGCACCCCGTGCTCATCGGGGCGGCCCGGCGCGAGACCGACGGGGGAGTGTGGCTGCCCTCGCTGCGGCGGGAGGCCGACGACTGGACCGTGCTCGGCGGCAGCGTCGCCCGGCTCCACGCGGAGGGCGGGGCCGTCGACTGGCGGGGCTTCGACGGCTGCTACCGGCGCCGGCGCGTACCGCTGCCCACGTACCCCTTCGACCGGAAGCGGTACTGGCTGCCCGGCGGGGCCGCGGGGACCGCGGACGCGCCGACGGCCACCGGCACGACCGGCACCTCGACGAAGGAAAGGCCCGACACGACCGTGATGGCTTCGCAGACCGGCGCGCCGGCGCCGGCGGACCCGGCACCGGGTGCCCCGGCCGGCCGCACCCCGCACGATCCCGTCCTCGGCTATCTGTCCGGTCTGATGGGCGGGTTGCTGCACGCCGACCAGGCGGTCGACCCGGATGAATCGTTTCTGCGGCTCGGTGCGGACTCGCTGACCCTGATGCAGACCCTGCAGACGGTGCAGAAGAAGTTCCGCGTCACCCTGCCCGTCAGCCGCCTCTTCGAGGAAGTGGACACGCTGCGGCGGCTCGCCGAGCACATCCGCCGGGAGGCGCCCGCGGAGGCCCTGGCCGGGCTCGCGGGGACGGACGCCGCGCCCCGGCCACCGGCCGCCGCGCGAACGGAGGCCGCACCTCCGGCCCCGCCCGCCCTCCTCCCGCTG
>NZ_JBPQTW010000366.1:0-3569 GCF_051386535.1 Streptomyces sp. URMC 127 | reverse complement strand
AGGCGGGGCAGGTCCTCGACGGGCACAGCGCGGGGCTGCTGGTGGTCGCCGCGCGGGCGGGCGGGTACGCGCGGGGCCGCACGCTGCTGTTCGTCCTGTGGCCCGGCGACGTCCGCGGCGTGCGCCGTACGCGCCTGACCACGCTGGACGAGACGCGGCCGCAGGCCCGCGTCGAGCTGCGCGACGCGCAGGCCGTCCTTCTCGGGGAGGCGGACGGGGATGTGAACGGCGGCCCGGACAGCGGGGTGCCGCAGGCGCTGGCCCGGCTGGGTGCGGGCGTGGCGGCGCTGCTGGCCGCGGAGGCCGTCGGCGCCGCGGACCGGGCGCTGGAGCGGACGGTCGAACACGTACAGGCCCGCGAGCAGTTCGGCCGGCCGATCGGCTCCTTCCAGGCCGTCAAGCACCGCCTTGCCGACCTGTACGTGTCCCTGCAGGCCGCGCGCTCGGCGGCCTACTACGCGGCGTGGGCCGCGGGGGCCGGGCCGGCCGCACCGGACGGCGGCCCACGCCCTTCCGGCGGGGATCCGGGAGACGCGGGGGACGCGGGAGTCGCGCTCGCGCAGGCGCTGGAGACGCTGCAGGCGGTAGCGGCGGAGGCCGTCCAGTTGCACGGAGGCATCGGGGTGACGTGGGAGCACGACGTCCAGCTGTACTTCAAACGGGCTGCTTCGGACGCCCTGCTCTTCGGCCCGCCGGAGCGGCTGCGGGCCCGGGCCGCGGAGCTCGCCGGACTGTTTGCCGGCCGGGCGGACCGGGAAGCGGTGGCTCCGTGAAGGGCGCCGCGGCGAAGCGCGTGGAGCGCATGGTGCAGCGGGTCTCCTCGACCCGTACGTTCGCGAGGATCGCGCCGCACTGCGTCCCGGCCCTGGACCGTGCGGTGCACCGGCTGACGGGCGGCAGGACGCTGCTGAGCGCCCGGCTGCTGCCCGGCGTGGTGCTCACGTCGACGGGCGCCCGTACGGGGCTGCCGCGGCGCACTCCGCTCGCCTGCATGCCGGAGGGGCCGAGGTCCGCGCCTCCGGTCGCGTGGCTGCTCGTGGGGAGCAATTTCGGGCGCCCGGGTCACCCGGCGTGGTCGGCGAACCTGCTGGCGCACCCCGAGGCGGAGATCAGCTGGAAGGGGCGGGACGTGCCGGTGCGGGCACGGCTGCTGCGCGGCGCCGAGCGGGAGGCCGCGTGGGCGGACGTGGTGGCGTTCTGGCCGCCGTACGCGCGGTACCAGGCGCGCGTGGAGCGGGAGATCCGGCTGTTCCGGCTGGAGCGGCGGTGAAGGGGCCGGCGGTGTGATGGTCCGGCGCCGGTGACGGGCCGGTAGCGGTGACAGGCCGGCAGTAAGGAGTGACCGGCCGGTATCGCCGGCGTACAGAAAGGTGAACCGGCGGAGAGGTGTGGAAATCACGGCGGCGGGCCCCCTCCGGGCCCGGCCGGTGGGGGCCCGCCGCTGCGATGACAGGACGTGCAGGGGTACGGACGCGCAGGCGTACGAAGCGCGGGAGCGGGCGCCGGAACAGGTGCCGGAGCGCTACCTCGTCGGCTTCTTGCCCGTGATGCCCAGGTGGACGAGGAGGGCGAGGTTCGGCTTGAGCTCGGCCTGCTTCACGCCCCAGCTCTGGAAGCCCTTCTGGTGCGAGGCCACCGCGGCGAGCATGGCGACGAGCGACCCGGCGACGGCCGCGGGGTTGACGTCCTTGTCCACCTTGGACTTGGCCTGGAGCTCCTTGACGGAGTCCGTGAGGGAGCTGGTGACGGCGTTGAGGATCTTCATGCGGATCTTGTAGAACCGCTTGTCGCCCTCGGCCGCCCCGAGGTCGACCACCCGGAGGATGGCGTCGTGCTTGCGCCAGAAGCCGAGGAAGCCGTCCACGAGCTCCTCGGCGGCCTGCCAGCCGGACTTGCCGACCCAGGAGCGCCCGGCGACGAGCTCGGTCAGGCTCGCGCCCTCCTTCGCCATCTCCTCGGCGATCTCGAGGACCGCGCCCTCGACGTCGGGGAAGTACTGGTAGAAGGTCGCGGGCGAGGTGCCGGCCTTGCGGGCGACGTCGATGACCTTGACGTCGCGGTAGGGAGAGGAGCTGAGCATTTCGCTGAGGCAGTCGAGCAGCTTCTGCCGCGTCGCCTGGCCGCGCCGACCGGCCACGCGGCCGTCGACGGTGCGTACTTGTCCTGTCATGCCGTCAGCTTACCGAGGGGTGATCGGAGCGCGATTCGGCCGCATGCAAATGGGGGCAGGGGTCCGAAGAGGGGTGTAAGGCCAGCTCAGGCGGTATGCGGGAGGCCGTGGGAAGATCGCCGGGGATTGGCCCGTACCGGTGAATCCTCTTATCAACAGGCTGTGGACAACGCTCGCCGGAGACCCTTCGCACGATTGTCCACAGGTGCTCCGGAAGACCCCGTCCGCCCGCTACGGTGGCAGCCGTGACACACCCCGCGGGCCGTGGCGGAAGCTCCCGGGGGCAGCGGCGGACCGCCCACGGGAAGCGGGGTCGGGAGGCGCGGGACGAGTCGTTCCGCATGTGGTGGAGAGAAGGTGAAGCGCGACCCGGTTTCGCCACCGCGTCGTTCGCCAGGAAGAATCAGCATGCGTACCCCGGGATAATTCGCGGTGAGACGCTGCACGGGGCTGAAACCCTTCAAGCCCCGACGGGGAGGTGGCAGGTCAGTGGTGGAGCAGCTTACGCAGCACGACCCGAGACGGATCGGCCCGTTCGAGGTGCTCGGCCGACTCGGTGCCGGTGGCATGGGGCTGGTCTATCTCGCCCGCTCGGCGTCCGGCCGGCGGGTGGCGATCAAGACGGTGCGCACGGAGCTCGCCGAGGATCAGCTCTTCCGCGTCCGCTTCACCCGTGAGGTGGAGGCGGCCCGCGCGGTCAGCGGCTTCTACACCGCGGCCGTCGTCGACGCCGACCCGCGCGCCGCCGTGCCCTGGCTCGCCACCGCCTACGTGCCCGCGCCCTCCCTGGAGGAGATCGTCAACGAGTGCGGGCCCCTGCCCGCGCAGGCCGTGCGCTGGCTCGCGGCCGGCATCGCCGAAGCGCTGCAGTCCATCCACGGCGCCGGCCTCGTCCACCGCGACCTGAAGCCGTCGAACGTGCTGGTCGTGGAGGACGGCCCGCGCGTCATCGACTTCGGCATCGCCTCCGGCGTCTCCAACACCCGGCTGACGATGACCAACGTCGCCGTCGGCACGCCCGCCTACATGTCGCCCGAGCAGGCCCGCGACTCCCGCAGCGTCACCGGCTCCAGCGACATCTTCTCCCTCGGCTCCACCCTCGTCTTCGCCGCCACCGGCCACGCCCCCTTCCACGGCGCCAACCCCGTGGAGACGGTCTTCATGCTGCTCCGCGAGGGCCCCGACCTGAGCGGCCTGCCCGACGAGCTGCGGCCCCTGATCGACTCGTGCATGCAGATGGCCGCCGAGCACCGGCCCAGCCCCGCCGACCTGCAGGCCGAGCTCGCCCCGCACCTCTTCGCCTCCGGCGGGGGCGACGACAGCGGCACGGCCTCCGCCTGGCTGCCGGACAACGCCGTCTCGCTCATCGAGCAGCGCCGCGCGGGCCGCTGGCCCGCGC
>NZ_JBPQTW010000365.1:0-3582 GCF_051386535.1 Streptomyces sp. URMC 127 | reverse complement strand
GCCCCGCCGCCCCTGCTAGGAGACAGAGTTGAGACGCATAACCACCCCCCGCAGCCTCACCCCCCGCAGCCGCACCGTCCGCACCACCGCCCTCCTCGCCTCCGCCGCCCTGTGCGCCGTCGCCGTGCAGACCGGCGTGGCCGGCGCCCAGGCCGAGCGCGGCCCGGACGCCATGGCGCTCCAGCTGAGCCCCGACCAGCGGGCCGCGGAGATACGCGGCGCCCAGGAGCAGGCGGGCGCCACCGCCGGGCAGCTCGGCCTCGGCGCCAAGGAGAAGCTGGTCGTCCGCGATGTGATCAAGGACGCGGACGGCACCGTGCACACCCGCTACGAGCGCACCTACGTCGGGCTCCCCGTCCTCGGCGGCGACCTCGTCGTCCACCGGGACAAGGCGGGCCGCACCACCGTCACCAAGGCCACCGAGTCGGCCCTCGCCCTCGCCTCCACCGACGCGCGGCAGCCCGCATCGGCCGCGGCGAAGGCCGCGCTGTCGGCCGCTTCCTCGGCGCACACCGCGAAGCCCTCCGCCGGCACCCCGCGCAAGGTCGTCTGGGCCGCCACCGGCAAGCCCGTCCTCGCGTACGAGACCGTCGTCGAGGGCGTTCAGCCGGACGGCACGCCGAGCGAGCTGCACGTCATCACCGACGCCGCCACCGGCAGCGAGCTCCACCGCTACGAGGCGATCGAGACGGGCACCGGCACCAGCCAGTACAGCGGCACCGTGCCGCTCACCACGACCAAGAGCGGCAGCAGCTACCAGCTCAACGACGGCGCCCGCGGCGGCCACAAGACGTACGACCTCAACCAGGGCACGTCGGGCACCGGCACGCTCTTCACCAACGCGACCGACACCTGGGGCGGCGGCCGCCAGACCGCCGGCGTCGACGCCCACTACGGCGCGGCCGTCACCTGGGACTTCTACAAGAACTTCCTCGGCCGCAACGGCATCCGCAACGACGGCAAGGGCGCCTACTCCCGCGCCCACTACGGCAACAGCTACGTCAACGCGTTCTGGAGCGACGCCTGCTTCTGCATGACCTACGGCGACGGCTCGGGCAACAAGAAGCCGCTCACGGCCATCGACGTCGCGGGCCACGAGATGAGCCACGGCGTCACCGCCGCGACCGCGAAGCTGGTCTACAGCGGCGAGTCGGGCGGCCTCAACGAGGCGACGTCGGACATCTTCGGCACCGCGGTGGAGTTCTACGCCAACAACGCCGCCGACAAGGGCGACTACCTCATCGGCGAGAAGATCGACATCTTCGGCAACGGCAAGCCGCTGCGCTACATGGACAAGCCGTCGAAGGACGGCAACTCCGCCGACAACTGGTCCAGCGGCGTGGGCGGCAAGGACGTCCACTACTCCTCGGGCGTCGCCAACCACTTCTTCTACCTGCTGGCCGAGGGCAGCGGCGCGAAGACCATCAACGGCGTGCAGTACGACAGCCCGACGGCCGACGGCTCCAAGGTCACCGGAATCGGCCGGGACAAGGCCGCCAAGATCTGGTACAAGGCGCTCTCCACGTACATGACGTCCAACACCAACTACAAGGCCGCGCGCACCGCGACGCTGTCGGCCGCGAGCGCCCTGTACGGCACCACGAGCACCGAGTACAAGACGGTCGGCGCGGCCTGGAGCGCCGTCAACGTCAAGTAGGACCGGCGTCCCCGGACGCCTCCGGCGGGCCCGCCCTCCCCTCCACAGGGGGCGGGCCCCTCGCCGCGCCCGGACGCACCGGATTCCGCCATACCGCAGCCTCCACATGTGCCGAGAGAAAATGCCAAAACTCTCCCCTCACGGGTCTGTCATCGATTACCTTCCGTCGCAGCGGACACGCCACTGGTAATCGGGCACGGGGGGCTGGAGAGGATCGTGTGACCGGTATCGACGGGTGCCTGGCCGAGGCCATGACCATCCCGGGGGCGCGGGGCGCGAGCCTCGTGGACTGGACGAGCGGGCTCGCGCTGGGCGAGGCGGGCGAGGGCCCCGGGCGCGACCACGAGAGCGCGGCCGCCGACACCGCGGAGCTGGCCCGGCTCGCCTTCGAGAACAGCGCGTTCACCGGGGCGACGGCGCGCACGGGCCCCGTGGAGGACCTGATCGTCACCGCGCGCGGCAGTTACCACCTCGTCCGTTTCGTGGAGACGGATTTCGACAGCAGCGTCTTCCTCTACGTGTGGCTGGACCGCGCCGAGGCGAATCTGGCCGTCGCCCTCTTCCGGCTCAAGAGCCTCACGGACAGGCTGGTCCTGGCATGACGGCCTCCGGCCCGGCCGGTCCGATACCCTCCGGCGCCGCGGCAGGGACGGCGGATACGGCAGAGACGACCGGTACGACAGCGACGGCGCAGCAGGCGGAGACGGCCGGAGCGCGGGAGACGGCGGAGCGCACGCTGGACCGGCTCGCTTGCGAGCGGGCCACCGGCGCCCTGCACGGCCGGGCCGGCGCCCTCTACCTCGCCGACGGCGCCGTGGTGCACGCCGAGAGCCCGGCCGTGCCCGACCTGGGCCGGCGGCTGACCGCCCGGGGGCGGCTGTCGCCGCAGGCGTGGGAGGAGGCCGTCGCCGAGGGCGGGCCCGGCTACCGCGCGGGCAGCCTCCTCGTCGAGCGCGGCCGGCTCAGCCGCGGCGAGCTGGAACTGTGCCACCTGAGCGCCCTGTTCGACGCGGCCTACTTCGTCCTGTGCCCGCTCGGCCCGGACCGGCGCGCCCCCGACCGCTTCCTCAGGGGCGCCCGGCACTGGCTGGGACCGGTCCGGCCCGTTCCCGTACCGCTGCTGCGGCGGGAGGTCGTGCGCAGACGGCGGCTGCTGGAGCGGGCCTGGCCGCGGCCGGAGGTGGACGCCGCGCCGGTGGTGCGCACGACCGGCGCCGACCGGGCCGGGCCGGCCCCGGGGGGCGGCCGCCGGGCGGTGCTGGCGGCCCCCGACGGCGTCCGCACCCCCGTGCAGATCGCGCGGGCCCTCGGGCGCCCGGCCTTCGCGACCCTCCTGGACGTGCGGCGGCTGGCCGCCGCCGGTCTCGTCCGCACGCCCCGTGCGGACGCCCCGCCCGCCCCGGGGCCGCCGCCTCCCGCGGCCCCGGAACTCTCCCTGCTCTACCGGATCCGCGACGCCCTGGAGGCCCTGTGACGGTGAGGCGCGCTTTCAGACCGTTCGCCGGAAGGAGACAACCGATGACCGCCGCACCCGAGGTGCTCGCCGAGCTCGAGGGGTTACGGGCCAGGGTTCCGCACCTGACGGGGGCGATGGTGGCCAGTACGGACGGTCTGGTGATCGCGCACCTGGTCACCGGCATGGAGCCGGACGGCGTCGCGGCGCTGACGGCGGCGGCGCTCGGGGTGGGCGCGCGGCTGACGGACGCCGTCGGCCACGGCGGCTTCCGCGAACTGCTCGTCAGCGGCGAGCACGGCTACGTGGCGACGTACGCGGCCGGGCCCTCGTCCGTCCTGACGCTCCTGGCCACGGCCGACGCCAACGTCGGCCGGCTGAACCTGGAGGCCCGCCGGGCCGGGGCGCGCATCGCCCCGCTGACCGGCGGTCCCGCCGGCCGCCGGGACCGGGCCCCCGCTCCGCCCCCGCC
>NZ_JBPQTW010000364.1:0-3644 GCF_051386535.1 Streptomyces sp. URMC 127 | reverse complement strand
CACTCCATCGGTGAGATCGCGGCCGCTCATGTGGCGGGTGTGCTGACGCTCGGCGACGCGGCGAAGCTGGTGTCCGCCCGCGCCGCGCTGATGCAGGCCCTGCCTGCGGGCGGTGCGATGGTGGCGATCCAGGCCACCGAGGACGAGGTGCTCCCGCACCTCTCCGAGCAGGTGGGCATCGCGGCGATCAACGGCCCGCAGTCCGTGGTGGTCTCCGGTGCCGAGGACGCCGTCGTCGCGATCGGCGAAACCTTCCGGGAGCAGGGCCGTAAGACGTCCCGGCTGAAGGTCAGCCACGCGTTCCACTCGCCGCTGATGGACCCGATGCTGGAGGAGTTCGCCGAGGTCGTCCGCGGCCTCACCTTCCATGAGCCGCGGATTCCGGTGGTCTCCACCCTCACGGGTGAGCTCGCCGAGGCGTACACCGCCGAGTACTGGGTCCGCCACGTCCGCGAGGCGGTCCGCTTCGCCGACGGCGTCCGTACCCTCCACGAGCTGGGCGTGACGACGTTCGTGGAGATCGGCCCCGGCGGCGTCCTGAGCGCGCTGGCGCAGGCCTGCGCCGACGACGTGGTCACCGTGCCCCTCCTGCACTCCGGCAGCTCCGAGCCGCACGCCCTTGCCGCCGCGATCGGCCGGCTGCAGGTGCACGGTGTCTCGCCGGACTGGCAGGCGCTGCTTCCCGGCGCCCGCCGCGTGGAGCTGCCGACGTACGCCTTCCAGCGCGAGCGCTTCTGGCTCGACGTCCCCCAGGGGTCCGGTGACGTCCGGGCCGCCGGCCTGGGGGCGGCGGACCACCCGCTGCTCGGCGCCGCGATCGCGACGGCCAGCAGCGACGGCGTCCTGCTCACCGGCCTGCTCTCGCTCGACACCCACCCGTGGCTCGCCGACCACGCCGTGAACGGGACCGTTCTGCTCCCCGGAACCGCGTTCGTCGAGCTGGCCGTACGGGCGGGCGACGAGACGGGCTGCGGGTGGCTCGAAGACCTGACCCTGGAACTGCCCCTGGTCGTGCCCGAGCGCGGCGGCGTCACCCTTCAGGTGGCGGTCGGCGCGGCGGACGAGTCCGGCCGGCGGCAGCTGAGCGTGCACTCGCGCGTCCGGAACGGCTCGTGGGTCCGGCACGCGACGGGCGTACTGTCCGCGGCCGAGGCGCCGCAGCCCGCCGCCGGCTTCGGCGCGTGGCCGCCCGCGCACGCGGACGCCGTCGACCTGACGGCGTTCTACGACGGCATGGCCGCCGCCGGCCTGGAGTACGGACCGGTGTTCCAGGGCCTGCGGGCGGTGTGGCGCGGCGGGGACGACGTCTTCGCCGAGGTCGCCCTGCCGGAGGACGCGGCTGCCGACGCGGCGGCCTACGCCTTGCACCCGGCCCTGCTCGACGCCGCCCTGCACGCTCTGGCCGCCGGCGGGCTGGTGACGCTCGACGACGGTCCCGCTCTCCCGTTCGCCTGGTCCGGCGTCGCCGTCCAGGCGGCAGGGGCGTCGATGGTACGGGTGAAGCTGTCGCGGACGGCGTCCGGCGCGATGACGCTGACCGTGGCCGACGGCGCCGGTGAGCCAGTGGCCTCGGTCGGGTCGCTGTCGCTGCGAACCGTGTCCGCCGAGCAACTCCGCAGCGCTGGTACCGATGCCACCGGCGGTGGCGATTCGCTGTTCGCGCTGGAGTGGACGCCGTTCACACTGCCTTCCGCTCCCGACCCGCTGCTGATCGAGACCGTCACGGACCTCGATGCGTTGCGGGATGACGCGTTGTGGGACGGGGAAGGGACACCGGACGTCGTAGTCGTCCCGTGCCCGACCGGCTCGACGGACTCCATGGGCTCCCCCGCAGACGTGAATGCCGGTACGGCCGCCCGCGTCCGCGAAGTCACCCATGCCGTTCTGGCGATGCTGCAGTGGTGGCTGGCGCAGGACCGCCCGGGCCGGCTGGCTCTGGTCACGCGTCCCGGCGACCTGGCGCACGCCGCGGTGCGGGGCCTCGTACGGACTGCACAGTCGGAGAATCCGGACCGGATCGTGCTGGTGGAGGCCGAGGACATCGAGGCGGCGGTCCGTGTGCTGCCGGCCGCGGTGGCTTCCGGTGAGCCGCAGTTCGCCGTGCGCGGCCAGGACGTCCTCGTACCGCGCCTGGCGAAGGCCACCGGAGCCGTAAGCGACACCCCGGACTTCGGCACCGGCCCCGTCCTGCTGACCGGTGCGTCCGGCGCGCTGGGCGGGCTCGTCGCCCGGCACCTGGTCGCCGAACACGGCGTGCGCAGCCTGCTGCTGCTCAGCCGGCGCGGAGCGGAGGCCCCCGGCGCGGCCGAGCTGGAGGCCGAACTGGCCGCGCTGGGCGCCGAGGTGCGCTGGGCGGCCTGCGACGCCACCGACCGGAACGCCCTCGCCGAGGCGCTGGCCGGAACGCCGGTCACGGCCGTCGTGCACACCGCCGGCGTCCTCGATGACGGCGTGATCGCCGCGCTCACCCCGGAGCGCATGGATGCGGTGCTGCGCCCCAAGGCCGACGCCGTGCTCAACCTCCACGAACTGACCGGCGACCTGTCGGCGTTCATCGTCTTCTCCTCCGTGTCCGGAATCCTGGGCAGCGCGGGACAGGGCAACTACGCGGCCGCCAACACCTTCCTCGACGCCTTCGCCGAAGCCCGCCGCGCCCAGGGGCTCCCCGCGACCTCGCTCGCGTGGGGCCTGTGGGAGCAGGGCAGCGGCATGGCCGACCGGCTCGGCCAGGCGGACCTCACCCGGCTCAAGCGGGCGGGCCTCGCCCCCATAGCGGTCGAGGAGGGACTGCGGCTGTTCGACGCGGCACTGGCCCTGGACCGGGCGACCGTCGCCCCGCTCCGCCTGGACCTCGGCGGGCTGCAGGGCACGGTGCCGCCGGTCCTGCGAGGGCTCCGCGGCCCCGTGCGGGGCATCGCGCGGCGCGCGGCGCAGCAGGCCGCCCCGAAGGGTTCGCTGGGGCAGCGGCTGGCCGCGTTGCCGGAGGCCGAGCGCGAGCAGGTGGTACTGGACCTGGTGCGTACGGAGGTCGCTGCCGTGCTCGGCCACGCCTCGGTCCAGGCCGTCCAGCCGGAACACGCCTTCCAGGACGCCGGGTTCGACTCGCTCACCTCGGTGGAACTGCGCAACCGCCTCAACGCGGCGACCGGGCTGCGGCTCCCCGCGACCATGGTCTTCGACCACCCGACACCTGTCGCGCTCTCCCGCTTCCTGCTGGCCGAGACGCTGGGCGTCCAGGAACAGCCCGACGCCGCGGTCGCCGCGGTCGCCGGCCCGGCGGACGAGCCGATCGCGATCGTGGGCATGGCCTGCCGGTTCCCGGGTGACGTGCGGTCGCCCGAGGACCTGTGGCGCCTCGTCGCCTCCGGCGGCGACGCGATCTCCGGCTTCCCCGAGGACCGCGGCTGGAACGTCGAGAACCTCTACGACCCGGACCCCGACCGCTCCGGCAAGTCCTACGTGCGCCACGGCGGCTTCCTCCACGAGGCGGCCGACTTCGACCCGGCCTTCTTCGGGATCTCGCCGCGCGAGGCGCTGGCGATGGACCCGCAGCAGCGGCTGCTGCTCGAGACGTCGTGGGAGGCGTTCGAACGGGCCGGCATCGACCCCGCCTCGGTGCGGGGCAGCAAGACCGGTGTCTTCGC
>NZ_JBPQTW010000363.1:0-3668 GCF_051386535.1 Streptomyces sp. URMC 127 | reverse complement strand
GAGTGGGGCGTGGTGGGGGAGGCGGGGACATCGGGCTCCGGTGACCGGGCGGCGGGAGCCGTGCCCTGTTCGCCACCACCGAGCACCAGCGCGCCGACCGCGAGACCGACGGCCGCGCAAGCGGCGATGGCCGCGACGGGTATCCACACCCGCCTCGGCCGGCGAACCGGAGGGCCGGGCTCGTGGGGCCGCGCCGGTTCGGGTTGGATGCGCGGCAACGGCTTGGTCGAGCCGGCCGGGTCCTCGGGCAGCGCGTGGCCGTACTGCTGCCAGGCCCCGGCGGAGAGGACCTCGGTCGCGTCAGGGTCGAACGCCGAGGGATGGTAGGGCGGCGGCGTCGAAGGCTGATGCGGGTGGTTCACTACGGCTCCGGCTGTCGAGTCCTGGCCAAACAGCAGCGACCCTACCGCCCGTCAGTTCGGTGGCGGGGCCCGGGCCTTGCCGTCGTCATCCCAGCAGGCACTGCGCGCATTGCCCGGACCGGCGTTGCTTCGAGGCCCGGAACCGCGGTACGCGAAATCACCCGGCATCCGATGCCTTGGCGCGCCGGACGCCGTCACATGTACGACAATGAGGTGGCCGTTCCCCGGTGCTCACCCTCAACAGAGCGGCGGACTCGCGGCTGCAACGCGACCTCACGGCCGCGGACGAGCCGCTGAGCCGGGGGCGGTGGGCTCAGGGGAGAGGCTTGACGTCTCCTGCGAAGACGATGATCTGGTCGATGAGGTTGCGCCGCAGGTGGACGACGTCTGTTCCAGTGAGGCGGGGGCCGCCGTCAGGAGTGGTGAAAGCCCAGTCGTACCGGGCCCATTCATCGGGCATGTCCACGCCCGAACAGCGGGTCATCGTGCCGGTGCCTGCCGGATGGCGCCGGATGTCCAGGACGAAGCGCTCTACTGCCACGATGCCTTCACTGCGTCCCAGCGGTCCCCAGAGGATCACGTCCGGCGTCAGGGCTTGGGCGAGCAGACTGGTCACGTACCTGTCGTCCGAGGCGTTGAATGCGGAGATGAACGTGTCGATCGCACCCTGCGCGGTCTCTTCCTGCATGCATCAGTAATACCAGTCATCTCGCCGACGATGGTCCTCGGCAGCCTTGGACGGCGCTCCCTCGTTCCGCTTGCGGAGGCGCAGCAAGAGCGCGAGGAACAGCGCTCCGGCCGGCCGGCCGGCAAAGGTACGGGTCCGTCCCGCGGCTCTCCGGTCTTCCCAACCAGGATCCGCCACCCGTTGCCGGTCAGTCGGTGGACTTCGTGTCTTCGAAATAGGAGTCGAGTACGGCGTCCAGTTCCGTTGCCCACTGCTTGAGCTGGTTCCGGTTGGGAGCCTCGATGTGGACGTTGTAGCTGTGGTGGTTGGTGGCGTGCACCGTGATGGTGAGCTGACGCCCGAACCGGGGAGTGTGCGTTTCTACCGCACCCACCTCCGGCCAGTCGAAGTCGGCCGTCTCACCGTCCAGGCGCAACGTGACGCCGGTGCTGTCGACAGTGACGGAGCCGCGTCGGTCGGATGCCTCGAAGGCCGGACCGTCGGCGGCCGGTCGCGGTTCCTCCTCGTTAGCAGCCGGCGCCGCCTCCCCCGTGGTAACAGCCGCCGCCTCCGTTTCCGCCGGCGGCTCCGATGCGGCGACGGCATCCGGTACGGAGTCCGCCGGCACTGCCGGACGCTCCTCTGCCGCGGCAGGGCGCGGCGGCGTCAGGCCGGGGATGAACGCCGGATCGGTTCCGGCGGCGTGCGTGGGCGGGGTGTTCTGGCCTATGCGGTGGTCCACGGCGGGAAGTATGGCCGATGGAGCTGTGTCAGCGGTAGCCGGGTCCGGGTGCCCATGCCGCCTCCTCTGCCTCCTGAGACCGCGACCCCTTCGGCGTAACACTGTCACTGACCGGTCATGGACATGTCTTGACGCCGTCTCGGGGCCGCTTTTCAAGATCATCCGCTGATAGGTTCCCGTCGCCGGGTCCAAGATCATCGGTGCTCGGCACGACCATCATCTGAGGAGTAGTAAGTGATTTCTGTAATTCGGGGGAAGAGCGCGGGCAAGCGTGCGGCTGCTGTCGCGGGCGTGCTGGTCGCCGCCGCGCTCGGCGGTGCCGCTCTGGCGGCGCCGGCGTACGCCGACGACGTCTACGGCCACTGCAAGGGCGAGGGCGTGCGCATCCGCGCCGCCGCCAGCACGTCCAGCTCGGTCGTCGGCCTGTGCTACAGCAACCACCGCCTGGCGCACCGTGACGTCTCGGGCGACGGTCAGTGGGACAAGGTCTACGACGTGAACACCGGCGTGTCCGGCTGGATCTCCCACGGCTACTGGAGCTGGTAAACAGCAGCCCCGGGGCGGCGGAGGGTCTCAGTCCCCGCTGCCCCCGGGGCGTTCCCGCTGGATGAGGCGGTGGTCCAGCTGTCAGCCCGGCCCACTACCAGCGGGCGTTGCCCGCCGGCCGGACCGGCCGGACCGGCCGGACCGGCCGGACCGGCCGGGCACGGCTCTCGGGTTTCAGGACATGAGCAGCAGCCGCGTGTTCGGCACGAGCTTCCGATTGACGCTGGTGCTCTGCACGAAGATGGTGAAGTCGTCGTTGTGGTCGGGCTTGACGCGCACTTCCGCGTCCGGCAGACCGAGGAGGGCCCGGGCCTGAGGACCCGTGTACACCCGGTCCGTCTTCTTCTCCAGCACCGCGATCTGCTTCCGGGCCTGGACCTTCTCCGACTTGCTCAGCTGGTAGAACGCGGCACCCGTACGGTAGGTGTGCCCGCATTCGGTGACCCACTCCCGGATGCCGGCATCCCGCGACACCGGGATCAGCTGGTAGTCCGAGGGATTCACCGGCGTGAGGCCGGCTGCCTTTATGGTGTCCTTGTTAACCGCATCTGCTCCGGTGGAGAAGACTGCCCGCGATCCACGGATGCCCTGGGTGCGGCCCACCATGAACTTCTCGGTGGCCTCCTGGATGACCTGCCCGGCTTCTTCCAGGCCTTGCGTGCTGGTGGCGTCCCAAACGGCGATGTTGTCCTTCGGGAAGCCGCAACGCATGGCCTCACGCTTGCCCATCTGGTCCGGGACCAGCACGGCCAGTGTCCAGTTGTCCTCCTGCGTGGCGATCATCTCGGACACGGCCTTGACCAGTTCGCGCGGATCCCTGGTGGGGGCGTCCGGGCAGTGGTGACTCGCGTTCTCCTGTCCGTCCGTCAGCACGAACGTCAGGAAGCTGTGATCCCCGTACAGCTGAGCCGTTTGTGCCAGCTCCCGCTGTGACTTCAGTGTGGCTGCCAGCAGGGCCGTCATTCCGCCCACCCGGTACAGCTGCTTCAAAGACGGCATCCGCAGCACGTCCTTGTCGTAAATGACGCACTCCACCGTGTTCGCGAAGACGTACACCGTCACGCGCGTTTCCTGGTCCAGTTCCTTCGACCGGCGGGCCAGGTAGGCGATCTGCTGATCGGCGACTTCGATGGCCTTCTGGCTCAGGCGTGACATGGACGAACTGGCATCCAGCACGAGGGCAACGTGATTGATGTAATTCTGGACTCCGGACAACGCCGATCCCCCTCATTCCGACTTGGTGCCCTCACCTTCTCACCCACCACTGACAATCGGCCGGGAGCCGGGAGCCGGGAGCCGGGAGCCGGGAGCCGGGAGCCGGGAGCCGGGAGCCGGGAGCCGGGAGCCGGGA
>NZ_JBPQTW010000362.1:0-3705 GCF_051386535.1 Streptomyces sp. URMC 127 | reverse complement strand
ACGGAACCAAGCGGGCCCGCCGGGGGCGGGGTCGGCGAGCAGGGCGTTGGCCTCGGCGAGCCGCTCGGGGGCCATGCCGATGCCCTCGTCCTGGACGCAGAGCACGATCTCGCCGCCTTCCAGGTGCCATGCGGAGACCTGGACCTGGGCGTCGGGCGGGGGGAACGCCGTGGCGTTCTCCAGGAGTTCGGCGACGAGGTGGCTGACGTCCTCGGAGGCGAAGCCGGCGAGGCGGGCGTGCGGCGGCAGGGACTGGATGCGCACGCGCTGGTAGCGCTCGATCTCCCCGGAGGCGGCCCGCAGGACGTCGAGCAGGGGCACGGGCCCGGCGCGGCCGGTGCCGCTCTCGGCGCCGGCGAGCACCAGGAGGTTCTCGCTGTTGCGGCGCATGCGGGTGGCGAGGTGGTCGAGCTTGAAGAGGGTGTCGAGGCGCTCGGGGTCGGCCTCGTGGGCCTCCATGCCCTCGATGACGGCGAGTTGGCGCTCGACCAGGCCGAGGGTGCGCAGCGACAGGCCGACGAGGAGGCCGATCTCGCGGGCGTCGTCGCCGGCGGGGGTCTCGGCGGGGAGGGCGGCGAGGCGCTCGGTGAGCCGCTGCTGTTCGGCGCGGAGGGAGTCGCGCTCGTCGGCGGCGTCCTGGCGGGCGGCGATGAGGCGGGTGCGCTCGCCTTCCAGGGCGGCGATGCGGCCCTGCTGGCGGCGGAACTTGCCCTGGAGGTGGTTGACGGCCCGGGCGGTTTCGGCGAATTCGTCGTCGCGGCCCTTGAAGGCGATGGGCTCTTCGGTGACGGGGTCGGCGCTCACGCGGCGCGTGCCGAGCCGTACGCAGGCGAGCGGCCGGGTGATCGAGCGGGCGGACCAGACGCCGGTGAACAGAGCGGTGAACAGGCACAGCGCGGCGGCCATGACGCGCCGCTCCAGCTCCGTCATGGCGTCGTGGCGCACCGCCTCCAGGCGGGGCGCCTCGGCCTCGGCGAGGTCGTCCTCGACGCCCCGCATGCGCTGCAGGCGGGTGGTGAGGGCGGTGCGGACGGGTTCGGCGGGCTGGGAGGCGAGCTCGGCGGCCGACGGGGAGCGGGTGAGCCGGTCGAGGAGGCGCTGGGCCTCGGTGACCTCGGGGCCGGTGACGGCCTCGGCGTAGGCGTCGCGGGCGGCGGGGGGCGCGAGGCGGGTGAAGTCGGCCAGGGCGTCCTGCGTGCGGGTGTCGGCGCGCTGGGCCGCGGCGGTCAGCTCGGGCTTGCGGCCCTGGGCGGCCAGGGCGCCCAGGAGCAGGCCGCGGCTCGCGGAGGCCGCCTCGGTGGCGCGGGCGAGGGGCGGCAGGGCGGCGCAGTCGCCGCCGGTCCTGCGGTCGAGGGTGTCGGCGAGGCCGCGCAGGGCCCGCACGGCGGGGGTGTAGGCGGTGTAGGCCGCGAGGGCGTCGCCCTTGCCGGAGTAGGCCGTGCGGCGGGTCTGCGGGAGGGCGTCGAGGAGCTCGCGGACGGCCGGCGGGGCGACGGGGCGGAAGGCCTCGATCTGCCGGTCCACGGCGACGCGTTGGCGGTCGGTGAGGCCGGCGCCGGTGGAGTCGGCGCGGCCGCCCGCCACGTACTGGACCATGGCGTCGCGCTCGTCGGCGAGCGAGTGCGCGAGGGCGAGGGCCGAGGCGTCGGCGCTCGCGAGGGCGGCCAGGCGGCGGGCCTCGGTGAGGTCGCGCCACGCCTCGCGGACGCCGAAGGTGCTCGCGCCGAGCACGGCGAGGGTGATGACCGCGACGGAGACGGTCAGTCGGTTACGTACGCGAGCGGTGCGCTCCGGCACCGCCGTGGCCCGCGGCTTCCGTCCGCCGCCGCCCCCAAGCCGCTTCTTCCGCACCGGTGCTCACAATCTGCTCTCGTCCCACCCCTGGTACTGATTTGACCCTTTCAGCACCTCTGAGGGGCGGGGGTGCCCATCGACCGCCCGGCCACTCGAAGGAGTGAACATCCCTCACTGATTGACAATCGACCTGCTTCACTCATCGCACACGTGCCAGGTCAGCACGTCACCTGAAGCAACGCGGAGGGAGCCGACAGGATGCGCACGTGCCACCGTCGATTTCCGGCATCCGGCACACTGGCCCCATGCGCATCGAACTCGCCACCCAGCCGGGGGAACACCGCCACCCGAACGAGGACTTCGTATCCGTCGCCCTGCCGGCCTCCGGTAAGGGCGGTGCGCTGGTGCTGCTCGACGGGGTCACGCCGCCGCCGTCCGGCGCGACCGGATGCGCGCACGGAGTGCCCTGGTTCACGGCCCGGTTGGGCGGCGCGCTGCTCGAACTCGCGTTGTCGGAGCGGGAGCTGAGCCTTGCCCGCTGCCTGTCGGACGCCATCTCCCGTACGGCGGAGGCGCATCGGGACACCTGCGACCTCACGCACCGGCGCACCCCGCAGGCCACCGTGGTCGCGGCCCGCTGGGACGACGCGCGCCTGGAGTACCTGGTCCTGTCCGACTCCGTGCTGCTCGTCGAGCGGGCGGACGGCGCGGTGACGGCCGTCCTCGACGACCGCATCGAACGGCTGCGGTCCCTGGGCCCGGTGACGGACGCCGCGCGCAACGCGGAGGGCGGCTTCTTCACGGCGGCCGCGGACCCGGACGTGGCGGGGCGGGCCGTGACCGGTTCCTTCGCGCGGGCGGAGGTGCGGGCGCTGGCCGCGCTCACGGACGGCGCGGCGCGGTGGGTGGAGGTCTTCCGGGAGGGGGGCTGGGCGGAGTGCCTGGCCGTCCTCGCCAAGGAGGGCCCGCAGGCGCTGATCGACCGCGTACGGGCCGTGGAGGAGGGGGCGCGCGGAGAGCGCCTCGGCAAGCGGCACGACGACGCGGCGGCGGTCTACGCGGAGCTCTAGCCGCTCCGCCGCCCGTCTCTCCTACTGCTCCGCCCTACTGCTCCGCCTTACTGCTCCGCGCTCGTGTTCAGCTGGTGCAGCAGGCGGGCGAGCTCCGCGACTTCGCCCCGGTCCCAGTCGGCCAGCTTGCGCACGTACTGCGCGCGCCGGGCGTCGCGCACGCGCGTGAAGCGGGCGCGGCCCTCCTCCGTGATGCGCACCAGGGAGGCCCGGCCGTCGGCCGGGTCGGGCTCGCGGGTGACGAGGCCGAGTTCGGCCAGGGCGCGCAGCTGGCGGCTCATCGTGGCCTTGCCGACCCCGAAGTACGCGGCGAGGTCGGTGGCGCGCTGCTGCCCGGCGTCCTCCAGGCGGACGAGGAGGCCGTAGGCGGCGGCCTCCAGCTCCGGGTGCACCTCGCGCGCCATCTCACCGGACGACGCACGGGCCCGGCGCAGGAAGACGGCCAGCTCGCGTTCCAGGGAGAGGTACGCCTGGTCCATACCTCTGCTCTGCGCGGCGCCCGGCCCGCCCTCCTCGGGGGGCGGGGTAGTCGTCTGGTGCACGTCAGGGCCCTCTCCGGCTTTCCGGTTGTTGAAAGTTTTTCCCGTTCGCGGTCTTCACCGCAGCTCCGCCAGTATTTCGCAGGATTAGACCAACGGCAGCACCGCGTCCCCCTATCCCTGGCGCGTCCGCCGCCATAACGTCATTTATGACATGGCCATACCAATGCCTCCGCGCCGTCGGCGCGTCATTGGTACTCCCCCCACGGACCCTTCTGGAAGGCACGCCATGGTCACGTTCAGACGCAGATCCGGCCGCACCGGCCGCAGATCCCCCACCGCCGCACGCACCCCCTCGCGCC
>NZ_JBPQTW010000361.1:0-3761 GCF_051386535.1 Streptomyces sp. URMC 127 | reverse complement strand
GGGCCCCCGCGCCGGCTCACCCGGCCGGGGGACGGCGGGTGCGCCGGGCGGGGGATCGGCCCAGGTGCCGAAGCCGGGGGGCTTGGCGCCCGCCGGGTGGCCGCCGAAGGTGCGCCACACGAGGCCCTCCGCGTAGGCCTCGGGGGAGACGGTGAACGCGGTGTTGGCCCGCTCGCGGCCCAGCGCTGCGTGGACGGGCGCGGCGAGCTGCGGCCACACGCCCAGGTACCACATGTGGGCGATGGCGCGGGCGATGTCCCGGTCCGTCTCGCCGGAGATGGCGTCCGGGTCACCGCCGGCGGCGGCGAGGGCGTGGAGGAAGCGGCCGAGGGCCGGGCGGCCCACCTGCTCCAGGGCGGTCTCGTGATAGCGCGCGGCCATGCCCGTGGCGTGCAGGTCGAAGGCGTCGAAGCCGGTCAGGGCGGCCGAGGCGGTGATGAAGTCGTCGAGGGAAGCTGCGGGCGTGCTCGTCTTCGGGGTCATCCGTGACCACCCATCCGTGGGACCTGACGCATGTCTATCGGAGACTCCACGGTGAGTGAAGAGGAAACAAACCCCCTTCACTCGTATGAGTGTTCGGCAGCAGGGGACGGCCCCCGCGCTCGGGGTGCGGGGGCCGTCCGGACCGCGGAGGGGAGGGTGCTCCGGGTCGCTCAGGTGCCGGGCTTGCGGCCGTAGACGAAGACGTTGTCGCCGTTGTGCAGCATGGACCAGTAGGTCCTGGCGTCGCCGGTGCGCATGTTCACGCAGCCGTGCGAGCCGGGCGGGGACCAGACGCTGCCGTCGATGGCGTGGAAGGCCTGTCCGCCGTCGAAGAACTGGGCGTAGGGCATCCGCACCTTGTAGATCGTCGACCAGTGGTCGATCGACCGCCAGTAGATCTTCTTCGCGCCGGTCCGCGTCTCGTAGCCGTCCCGGCCCGTGCGGACCGGCACGGGGCCGAACCTGACGGTCCGGCCGTCCTGTATCCAGCTGATCTGGCGGGTGAGGTCGACGCAGGCGATCCGGCCCTTGTTGACCGGGCACTTCCCGGCGGCGTTCGGGTCCCGCCGGGTGAGCTCGTCCTGCATCGCCGCCCAGGTGATGGGCCCCGCGAAGCCGATGTTCGGCGTGATGCGGTGACTCGTCTGGAAGTCCTGGATCGCCTTGCAGTCGGCGGGGGACTGCCGCCCGTCCACCGGTCTGCCCAGGAACTTCTCGGCCTCCTTCTGGTAGGGCCCGGTCCGGGTCGTGCAGGCGGGCGAGGCCTCGGCCTGCCCGCTCATCGCCACCGTCAGCGGCGCCGTCAGCCCGAGCGTGCCCAGCAGCACCCCGAGCCGGCGTGCCGTGACCGGGCGCACCGTCTTGTTCCTGCTAAGTGTTCCCATATGACGTAAGACTGATAGCACCGGCGGGTGGTTGCAGCCGGGACCGCAGGGGCGTCGGGCCGTCGCCGGGACGGGAGGAGCTGCCCGCCCCGGCGACGGCCCCTCGAACGGAGCAGCGGGCGGGCGCTAGGAGATGGGGGCGCCCGTGGGAATCGCGTTCAGGGCGACCGGCGAGACGTTCACGATCTTGTTCCAGTCGAAGTAGTACTTGTCCATCGCGGCCGGGCTGGTGATCCAGCGCTTGACGCCGTTGCTCACGAGGTAAACGGCGGGCTCACCGGGCGACTTCGCGAGAATGGCGCCGTCGGACAGCTGCCCGCCGTCGTCGACGGCGTCTATGTCGATGACGGTCTGAATTCCGTCCCAGCTCCGGAACAGGTTGTTGTACGTGGCCGGGTTGGGGATCCAGCGGCGTTTCCCGTCGAGGATCAGATAGACGGCCGGGCTGTTTACGCCCTTGAGCCGGGCGCCGTTGAGTTCGGGATGTCTGCCGCGGAGCTCCGCGGCGCTTTTCTGTGATGCGGAGACGGATTCCTGCGCGCTGCCGGCGGCCTGGGCGGCGGGGGTCACCGCGAGACCGGAAGCGGATGCGGCCACAAGGGCCAGGGCGGCGATCCATGAGCGTCTGGACACATTTCCTCCGGCTGAGGAGAAGGGGATGAGCTCAACTCGCTTGCATTCCCGTGCCTTTCGCCTGCCGGCCCACCCTCGCGGCGCGGCGCCCGCTTGTCAACGCCCGTCCGCATTCCCGTGCGGACGGCCAGCGATTCTTCGCCATGGGTGCCTCGGGCACCCATCGGTGCGCCTGGTCCGCATTCACCCGCGGCCCGCTGAAGATAGTGAGCAGTGAGCATTCCGGATCCACTGCCGAGGAATACCCGATTCCGGCGGTGGGCCCCGAAAGGAACGACACCGTGCGGAGTTTCCCCGCGATCCTCTTCGCCCTGCTCGCCGCGGTCAGCAACGGCCTGGCGGTCGTCCTGCAGCGCCGCGCGGCCCGCACGGTCCCGCTCGCGCCCGGCCTGCGGCTGTCGCTCTTCGCCCAGCTCCTGCGCCGGAAGGCCTGGCTCGGCGGAATGGCCGCCGTCATGGCCGCCGCCTGCCTCCAGGCGCTCGCGTTGTCACAGGGCGCCATGGCCGTCGTCCAGCCCGTCTTCGTGCTGGAACTGCCCTTCGCGCTCCTGCTCGGCGGCCTCCTGCTGGGCCGCAGGGTCACCGCGCCCGCCCGGCGCGGAGCCGTCTGCATCGCGGCCGGGCTCGGCCTCGCCCTCGCCGCCGCCGCGCCCACGCCCGGCACGGGACACCCGCCCGCGGACCGCTGGCTGCTCGCCCTCGGCTGCTGCGCGGCCCTCGTCGGGGCGCTGACCGCCACGGCCCTGCGCCACCCGGAAGGCGGCTTGCGGGCCGCGTGCTTCGGCACCGCGGCCGCCGTCGGCTACGCCCTCACCGCCGCCCTGATGAAGGACGCGACGCACGCCTGGCAGGACGGCGGCGCCGGAGCCTTCTTCCTCACCTGGCAGACGTACGGGTTCGCCGTCGCCGGCGTCATGGCCCTCTTCCTGCTGGAGAACGCCATGCAGTCCGGGCCGCTCACCGCCTCCCAGCCCGCGCTCACCCTCGGCGACGCCCTGGTGAGCCTCTCACTGGGCATCACGCTGTACGAGGAGCGCGTCCGCGGCGGCTGGTGGATCCTCCCCGAGGCCGCCGGGGCCGCCCTGGTGCTCTACGGGGCGGTGACGATCTCGCGCGTGGCCCTCGCCCGCGACCTGGTGACACCGGCCGGCACCGGCTGACCGGCCGGCCTGCGGGGCAACGCCCTGGTGGCGGAACGGCCGCACCGCTCCGCCATCAGGGGTGCCGCTCAGCGGTTGCGCGGCGTGAGCTCCGCCATCGCGGACCAGCCGTTGCCGGGGGCCTCCGTGCTGATGATCTGCGGCGTGGTGGCGATGGCCTCGGCCATCTCGTTCATGGCGGTCTTGAAGTGCACCGAGTTCACGTGCGCGTCACCGGCCTCGCGGGAGGCGAAGCCCTCGACGAGGACGAACTGGTTCGGGGTGTCGACGCTCCGGGACCACTCGAAGAACAGGTTGCCCGGCTCGTCCCGGGTCGCCTGCGTGAAGCCCTTGACGAGGTCGAGCCACTTGTCGGTGTACTCGGGGCGGACGGTCATCTTGACGACGATCAAGATCATGAAGGCTCCTGTCGTATGCGGGCGGCGGTCCGGGGTACCGGGCCGGTCCCGGCCCCTGCCGGCGGCGGGCGGGAGCGCCCGCGCCGCTGCCCACGCTGGCGGAGGCGGGGGCGCGCGGTGAAGCGGGGGCGGCGGCGATTCCGGCCCTCCCGGAAAATTGCACCCCGGCCGCGCCGGGACGGCCAGTCGGGGGGGGGGGGGGG
>NZ_JBPQTW010000360.1:0-3773 GCF_051386535.1 Streptomyces sp. URMC 127 | reverse complement strand
GACGGGGAGGAGGGGGACGACGGGGAAGAGGGGACGGAGGGACCGGAGGACTCGTTGTGCTGCGTCATGGCCCGAGAGTCCCGCGGGACCGCCGCGGCCCGCCAGGCCTGTGGATAACTCCGGAATATGGTCCTACTAATGCTGTGGACAGCGGTTTTCCACAGCGGACCGGGGCCGTTCGCGCATTGTCAGTGCACTCGTGTTGCATGGGGGCATGACGAACGAAGACCTCCGCGCCTCGGCCGACGCCGTCCTGGCCCGCCTCGTCGGGGACACCACGGGCACGGCAAGACTGCGTGAGGACCAGTGGCTGGCCATCGAGGCGCTGGTCGCCCACCACCGCCGCGCCCTGGTCGTGCAGCGGACGGGCTGGGGCAAGTCGGCGGTGTACTTCGTCGCCACCGCCCTGCTGCGGGCGCGCGGCAGCGGCCCCACGGTGATCGTCTCGCCCCTGCTGGCGCTCATGCGCAACCAGGTGGACGCCGCGGCTCGGGCGGGCATCCACGCCCGCACGATCAACTCGGCCAACGTCGAGGAGTGGGACACCGTCCAGGCCGAGGTGGCGGCCGGCGAGGTCGACGTGCTGCTCGTGTCGCCCGAGCGGCTGAACAACCCCGACTTCCGCGATCAGGTGCTGCCCAAGCTGGCCGCCGCGACCGGCCTCCTGGTCGTCGACGAGGCCCACTGCATCTCCGACTGGGGCCACGACTTCCGGCCCGACTACCGCCGGCTGCGCACCATGCTGGCCGACCTGCCGCCCGGCGTCCCCGTCCTCGCCACGACCGCCACCGCCAACGCCCGCGTCACCGCCGACGTCGCCGAGCAGCTGGGCACGGGCGAGGAGTCGACGCGGGCGCTGGTGCTGCGCGGCCCGCTGGACCGGGAGAGCCTGAGCCTCGGGGTGCTGCAGCTGCCCGACGCCGCGCACCGGCTGGCCTGGCTCGCCGACCACCTCGCCGAGCTCCCCGGCTCGGGCATCATCTACACCCTCACCGTCGCGGCCGCGGAGGAGGTCACCGCGTTCCTGCGCCGGCGCGGCCACACCGTCGCGCCGTACACGGGCAAGACGGAGAACGCGGACCGGCAGCAGGCCGAGGAGGACCTGCTCGCCAACCGCGTCAAGGCGCTCGTCGCCACGTCGGCGCTGGGCATGGGATTCGACAAGCCGGACCTGGGATTCGTGGTCCACCTCGGCTCCCCCTCCTCCCCCATCGCCTACTACCAGCAGGTCGGCCGCGCCGGCCGCGGCGTCGAGCACGCCGAGGTGCTCCTGCTCCCGGGCAAGGAGGACGAGGCGATCTGGAAGTACTTCGCGTCCCTCGCCTTCCCCCCGGAGGACCAGGTCCGCCGCACGCTGGAGGTGCTCGCCGCCGCCGGCCGGCCGGTCTCCCTGCCTGCGCTCGAACCCCAGGTCGAACTGCGGCGCTCCCGCCTGGAGACCATGCTCAAGGTCCTCGACGTCGACGGCGCCGTGCACCGGGTGAAGGGCGGCTGGACGGCGACGGGACGCCCGTGGACGTACGACGCCGAGCGCTACGCCTGGGTGGAGCGGCAGCGCGGCGCGGAGCAGCAGGCGATGCGCGACTACGCCACCACGACGCAGTGCCGGATGGAGTTCCTGCGCCGCCAGCTGGACGACGAGCAGGCGGAGCCGTGCGGGCGCTGCGACAACTGCGCCGGGCCGCGCTTCACCGCCGACGTCTCCGCAGCGGCGCTCGACGCCTCGCGGGGCGAGCTGGGCCGCCCGGGCGTGGAGGTCGAGCCGCGCCGCATGTGGCCGACCGGGATGGCCGCGGTCGGCGTCGACCTCAAGGGCCGCATTCCGGCGGGTGAGCAGGCCGCGACCGGCCGGGCCCTCGGGCGGCTGTCCGACATCGGCTGGGGCAACCGCCTGCGGCCCCTCCTCGCCCCGGACGCACCGGACGGCCCGGTCCCGGATGACGTGGCGGCCGCCGTGGTGACCGTGCTGGCCGACTGGGCCCGCGGTCCCGGCGGCTGGGCCTCCGGCGCCCCGGATGCTCCCGCCCGCCCCGTGGGCGTCGTCACGCTCGCCTCGCGGACACGGCCGCAGCTGATCCGGTCGCTCGGCGAGCGCATCGCCTCGGTCGGCCGCATGCCCCTGCTCGGCACCGTCGCCTACGGCGGCGCCGAGACCGGCACCCGGGTGCCGCGCACCAACAGCGCGCAGCGGCTGCGGGCGCTGGACGGTGCCCTGACCGTCCCGCCGGACCTCGCGGCGGCGCTCGCCTCCGCCGGCGGCCCCGTACTGCTGGTCGACGACTTCGCCGACACCGGGTGGACGCTGGCCGTGGCTGCCAGGCTGCTGCGACGGGCCGGAGCACAGGAGGTGTTCCCGCTGGTGCTGGCGGTGCAGGGCTGACCCCGCCCGCCGGGCGGAGATGTGGCAGGAGCGGCGGGGGCGCCAACCGCCGCGCACCGGCGGCCAATGGCGTCAATTGATCGTTGCCGCGCGCCCCCCGGCGCCGCGAGAATTGGACGCGATCCCGCTCTCGTCCGTCCACGGCCCGCCGGGACGGCAGTCGTGGCGGGCGCTCCTGCCCGCCGCCCGGCCCGTGGTCGTCATGCAGCCGAAGGGAGGGTCATGGCCTTCGACTTCGCACCGCCCCCGTCCGCCGAGCCCGGTCACCGGCTGAGCCGGATGCTCGAGCCCTCCGAGTGGGCCGCGGCCGGAATTCCCTTGCTGCGCAACCCGCGCGAGGTGATCACCGGCCTGCACGCCCGTCACCTGCCGGCGCCGTCGACGGCCGTCGTCGCCGTCCTCGACCACGACGAACGGCTCGCGGCGAGCGCCTCGTTCGCCCGGCGGCCCGCCCCGCCCGACGGCTGGGAGCTGCGCAACGCGCTGCTCGCGCAGCTGCGGCAGGTGATCCCGCACGACCTGCGGCGGCGCGCCCCGGTCCGGACGGCCGTGCTGCTCTACTGCCGTTCCGGCGGGGCTCATTGGACGGAGGAGGACGGGGCGTGGATGTGGGGTCTGCGTGACGCCTGCACGCTGCACGGGCTGCGCTGCGGGGCGTACATCACGCTGACCGCGGGCGGCTGGCAGATCCTCGGCGAAGGCCGCAGCGGACGCCGGCCTCGTTCGCCGGAGCATCCGCCGGCGCCGGTGACGTCGGGCGGCGGCGCGCCCGGGGCGCACCGCCACACAGCGGCCCGCTGACGGCCGCGCCCGCTGACGGCCTCGGAGGCCCGGGCGTCGCGCACCCGGGGCATCGCACGCCCGTTACTGCAGAACGCCCGCCTTGCGGGACCGGACCTGCGGCCACCCGCCGGGGCGGCCGCGGTCCGTCCTCAGACGCCTGCGGAGAGCAGGGTGTTGACGCGCTGCGGGTCGCCGCAGACGATCAGCAGCGCGGCGGCGCGGCCCATCGCTGCGGGCAGCGCGCGGGTGACGGCCTCGTCGGTGCCGCCGTTGACGGCCACGACCACCACGGGCCGGGACGTGGTGCGGTCCGCGTCGGCGGCCGCGTAGAAGACGTCGTCACGGGCGTCGTGCTGCGCCCAGTAGGACGCCTCACCGAAGGACAGCTCGTGCGCCGCCCACGGGTGCGGGTCGCCGGTCGTGAGCACCAGGATCTCGCCGGGTGCGCGGCCGGTGTCGAGCAGCAGGTCGACGGCCTCGTCCGCAGCGTCCAGGGCACCCTGCGCGGAGGCGGGGATCAGCTGGACCTGCGGACCGGCGGCGGCTGCGGCCGGCTGCGGGGCGGCGGGCCGGGACGGAGCCGGGACCGGACCCCGCTGGGCGGCGGGGC
>NZ_JBPQTW010000359.1:0-3782 GCF_051386535.1 Streptomyces sp. URMC 127 | reverse complement strand
GCGCCCGACGTCCGTGTCCCTGCCCGCCGCCACCGGCACCTTCCGCCGGCCCACCTCCGTACGCCCCCTGCCCGCCCGCACGATCCGCATCGGCCGCGGCCCCGACAACGACCTGACCGTCGACGACCTGGTCGTCTCCCGGCGCCACGCCGAACTGCGCGCGGGGCCCGGCGGCGACTACGAGATCGTCGACCTCGGCAGCCACAACGGCACCTTCCTCAACGGCCACCCCGTGCGCCGCGCACCGGTGCTCCCCGGCGACATCATCGGCATCGGCCACTCCGCCTTCTGCCTGGTCGGCGACCAGCTCCAGGAGTACGTCGACAGCGGCGAGATCTCCCTGGACGTCCAGGACCTGTGCGTCCACGTCGACGCCGAAGGGGGCCGCAAGCGGCTCCTCGACGAGGTCTCCTTCCCTGTCGCCGAGAAGTCCCTGCTCGCCGTCGTCGGCCCCAGCGGCTCCGGCAAGTCCACCCTCCTCAACGCCCTCACCGGGCTGCGCCCCGCCGACCAGGGCACGGTGCTCTACGACGGCCGCGACCTCTACCGCGACTACGCCGAACTGCGCGCCCGCATCGGGCTCGTCCCCCAGGACGACATCCTGCACGTCCAGCTCACCGTGCGCCGCGCCCTGTCCTACGCCGCCGAACTGCGCTTCCCCGGCGACACCGCCAAGGCCGAGCGCCTGGCCCGCGTCGAGGAGGTCATCCGCGAACTGGGCCTCGAACAGCGCGCCGACCAGCCCATCCACAGCCTCTCCGGCGGCCAGCGCAAGCGCGTCAGCGTCGCCCTCGAACTCCTGACCAAGCCCTCCCTGCTCTTCCTCGACGAGCCGACGTCCGGCCTCGACCCGGGCATGGACCGCTCGGTGATGAACACCCTGCGCACCCTCGCCGACGACGGCCGCACCGTCATCGTCGTCACCCACAGCGTGCTCAGCCTGGACGTCTGCGACCGGCTGCTCGTCCTCGCCCCCGGCGGGCGGACCGCCTTCTACGGGCCCCCCCCCGACACGCCCGGCTTCTTCGGGTTCAAGGAGTGGCCCGAGGCCTTCGAAGCCTTCGAGAACGACAAGGACCGCGACTGGCCGGGGGAGTACCGCGCCTCGGGCCAGTACCGGCAGTACGTCGGCTCCGCCGCCGGGCGGCCGCGCCCCGCCGAGCCGCCCGCGGCGCAGGCGGAACCCGCCCCGGCCCCCGCCAAGCCGCAGACCTGGGGCGCCCAGCTGTGGACCCTGATGCGCCGCTACGTACGGGCGCTGAGCACCGACCGCACCTTCCTGATCATCATGATCGTGCTGCCGTTCGTCACCGGCGCGATGGCCCGGCTGTCCTCGGGCACCCGCTTCGCCTCCGCCGACAAGGCCAACACGGTCCTGCTGATCCTGTGCGTGGGCGGCGTGCTGACGGGCGCCGCCAACGCCGTGCGCGAACTCGTCAAGGAACGGGTCATCTACCGGCGCGAGAGAGCCGTGGGCCTGTCCAGGTCCGCCTACGTGATGTCGAAGATCCTCGTCCTCGGTGTGATCACGGTGGCGCAGGCCGTCGTCCTGTCCGTCGTCGGCCTGGGCGGCGTGGACACCCGCGCGCCCCGCGGCCAGGGCGTGCTCATGCCGCCCCTGGCCGAGATGACCCTGGCCCTGGCCGTGCTGTCCTTCACGTCCATGCTGCTGGGCCTGCTCATCTCGGCAATCGTCCGCAGGGAAGAGGTCACCATGCCGCTGCTGGTCCTCATCACCCTGGTCCAGGTCGTCTTCTGCGGCGGGATGATCGAGCTCAACAACAAGCCGGCGCTGGAGCAGCTCGCCTGGCTGGTGCCCTCGCGCTGGGCGCTGGCCGCCATGAGCTCCACGATCGACTTCACCCACATCCCGCCGGCCACCGGACAGCTCCCGCCCTCGGCCGGGGGAGGCGACCCGCTCTTCCGGCACGCCGCCGGCACCTGGCTGATGGACATGGGCATGATGCTGCTCCTGGCCCTCGTGTTCGCCCTCCTGGTGGCCCGCCTCCTGCGCCGCCACGAACCCGCGGTCATGCGCAAGTGACGGAGGCGGAGACGGGTGCGGGAGAAGTGACGGAGGGAGAAGTGACGGAGACGGAGGAGACGCAGCCATGAGCACCGTCCCCCTGGCCTCCGGCGGCGCGTCCGGCGTCCCCGGTTTCGAGCCGACCCACGTCGTGCCCCCCGGCGGGCTCGCCACCTGGACCGCCCCCGACGGCGCCGTGCCCACCGCGCCGCTGGACCCGCTCCTTCCCGTACGGCTCGTGGAGCGGCGCGGCGACTGGGGGCAGGTGCTCTGCTCCAACGGCTGGGCCGCCTGGACCGACGCCCGCCTCCTCGTCGTCCTGCCCCAGGGACCGCCCGCCGCCGGGGGGCCGCTGGTGCGCACGGACGACGCGCGCGGGCTCCTCACCCGCGTCCAGGAGACCCTCGGCCGCTACCGGCAGGCCATGGAGGACCTCGCCGCCGGCCGCACCGACGCCGAGGCCTTCGGCCAGGCCGTACGGGGCCTGCGCGTCGGGGCCGTCGTCGACGGCGACGCCGTCTGGCTCTACGACGCCGAACGGGACGTGTGGTGCTACTGCGACGGCACCGCCATGGCCGCGCTCGCCGCCCCGGCCGGGCCCGGCGGTGACCGCTGATGGCCCCGGCCGGGGACCGGCCCTCGGAGCTGACCGGCCGCCGCATCGCCGGCTACGAGGTGGAGGGCGAACTCGGGCGCGGCGGCATGGCCGTCGTCTACCGCGCCCGCGACCTGCGGCTCGGCCGGATCGTCGCGCTCAAGCTGCTCGCCCCCGAACTGGCCCGCAACGACACCTTCCGCCGGCGCTTCGGCCACGAGTCGCGCGTCGCCGCGGCCATCGACCACCCGCACATCGTGCCCGTCTTCGAGGCCGGAGAGGCCGACGGCGTCCTCTACATCGCCATGCGGTACGTGGCCGGGCTCGACCTGCGCGCCCTGCTCGACCGCGACGGGCCGCTGCCGCCGGTCGTGGCGTGCCGCATCGCGGGCCAGGTCGCCTCGGCGCTCGACGCGGCCCACGCGCACGACCTCGTCCACCGGGACGTCAAGCCGGGCAACATCCTCGTGACCGAGGGCACCGACAGCGACCACCCCGAGCACGTGTACCTCACCGACTTCGGGCTGACGAAGAAGTCCCTGTCCCTGACCGGCTACACCCGCGTGGGCCAGTTCGTCGGCACGCTGGACTACGTCGCGCCCGAACAGATCGCGGGCAAGCCGGTGGACGGGCGGTGCGACGTGTACAGCCTGGGGTGCGTCGTCTTCGAGATGCTCACGGGGGCGCCGCCGTTCCGGCGCGAGGACGACATGGCGCTGCTGTGGGCGCACCAGTACGACGCGCCGCCGCGGCTGTCGGAGCGCGTCCCGGGCCTGCCGGCCGCGGCCGACGACGTCCTCGCCAAGGCCCTGGCCAAGACCCCCGCCGAACGCTTCGACAGCTGCCTGCGCTTCGTGGCGGCGCTGCGGGCGGCGACGGCGTCGCTCCCGGGCGTGCGACGAGTCCCGGAGCCGCCGGGCTGGGCGGGCGTGGCATTCCCGGAACGGCCGACCTGACGCCGGGCCAGTTGCCGCGCCACCGCGGAGTCCGGCCCCGGCCGGTCGCCCCCGTACGGGACAGGCCCGGTCCGGCACCGCCGGGCTGCGCCGCGGGGGTTGCGCGCCGTTGCGGCGGGGGAACGACGGCGGCCCCCCCGCCGACCGGGGTGCCGGGGCCGCCGCATGTGATTGCGGGCCGCGCCCCTCGTTTCCGCCGCCGCGG
>NZ_JBPQTW010000358.1:0-3802 GCF_051386535.1 Streptomyces sp. URMC 127 | reverse complement strand
GGCCTCGGCAGCCTGACCACCGGCGCCGCCTGCCTCATGGACGGCGGCTTCGTCAAGCAGACCATGGTGGCGATGGACGAGGGCAGCCTGTTCGTGATGACCATCAGCGACGGCTCCCTGCTGGGCGTCCACGCCGAACCCGACTGCGACATGGGCGTCGTCGCCTACCACATGGCCCTCTTCGTCGGCCGGGCCGGGCACGTCCTCACTCCCGAACTCCGCAGGGAGCTGCGGCAGTCGGTGGAGGCCGTCGGATGACCGGCGCCGCCGCCTGCAGCAAGCCCGGCAAGCCGGCGCGCGTCCGCCCGTACTCCCTCACCGGCGGGCGCCCCCGCCGGTGCCGGCTGCTGCTCGTCGAGACCTTCGTGGCCGCCTTGGACGCCGAGGACACCGCCCCCGGCCCGGAGGCGGCCGGCCCGCACCCGCGGATCCCCCCGGAAGCCCGCGCCATCGTGGACCTGTGCCACCGGCTGCGGTCGGTCGCCGAGATCGCGGCGCTGCTGCGCATGCCGCTCGGCGCCGTGCGCGTCCTCCTGCTCGAACTGGCCGAGCAGGGCCGGGTCCGCGTCTTCGACACCGCCCACGGCACGGACCGGCCCGACCGCGCGCTGCTGGAGAGGGTGCAAGGTGCGCTCCGCCGACTGTGAAGAACGCCCGGAACCCCGTCCGGAACCCCAGCGTCCGGGACCCCAGCGTCCGGAAGCTCAGCGTCCGGAACTGTGCGGCCCCGCGCCCGGCGCGGTCACCCTCGGTGCCGTCGCCGCCGACGACGCGCCGCGCCCCTGGCAGACCGACCGCACCCGCGCCCCCCTCGCCACGAAGATCGTCGTGGCGGGCGGCTTCGGCGTCGGCAAGACCACCTTCGTCGGCTCCGTCTCGGAGATCACGCCCCTGCGCACCGAGGCCGTGATGACCGCCGCCGCGCAGGACGTCGACGACGCCCGCGCCACCCCCGGCAAGCGGACGACCACCGTCGCCATGGACTTCGGCCGGCTCACCCTGGATGCCGACCTCGTCCTCTACCTCTTCGGCACCCCCGGCCAGAAACGATTCTGGTTCATGTGGGACGACCTCGTGCGCGGTGCGATCGGCGCCGTCGTGCTGGCCGACACCCGGCGCCTCGCGGAGTCCTTCCCCGCCCTCGACTACTTCGAGACCGCCGGCCTGCCGTACGTCGTGGCCGTCAACCACTTCGAGGGCGCCGACCGCTACGCCCCCGAGGCCGTCCACGAGGCGCTGGCCCTGCCGCCGCCCGTCCCGGTGGTGACCATGGACGCCCGGAAGCGGATCACGGTCGTCGACACCCTGCTGGCCCTGGTCGGCCGGGCGCTCGACGCCCTGCCCGAGTGAGGAGCGACCCGTGCGACGGATCCTCATCGCCGGGGCCGGCCAGTCCGGCCTCCAGCTGGCCCTCGGCCTGCAGTTCCACGGCTACGACGTGACGCTGATGTCCAACCGCACGTCCGAAGAGATACGTTCCGGCCGGGTGATGTCCACCCAGTGCATGTTCCCCACGGCCCTGCGCCACGAGCACGAGCTCGGCCTCGGCTTCTGGGCGGCCGCCGCCCCGCGCATCGAGGGCGTGGGCGTCTCGGTCGCCGAGCCGGGGCCCGCCGGCGGCCCGCACCGGCGCGCCCTCGACTGGCTCGGCCGGCTCGGCGGCTGCGCCCAGTCCGTGGACCAGCGGCTGAAGATGTCCGGCTGGCTGGACACCTTCGCCGAGCGCGGCGGCCGCCTGGCCGTCCACGCCGCCGCGGTGTCCGACCTGGACGCCCTCGCCGGCCACTACGACCTGGTGCTCGTCGCCACGGGCAAGGGCGAGCTCGCGGAGCTCTTCGACCGCGACCCGGCCGGCTCGCCGTACACGGTCCCGCAGCGCGCCCTCGCCGTCGCCTACGTGCACGGGCTCGGCCCGCGCCCCGAGCACCCGGACACCGAGGCGGTGCGCTGCAACCTCGTGCCCGGCGCGGGGGAGCTGTTCGTGCTGCCGACGCTCACCGTCTCCGGCCGCGCCGACGTCCTGTTCTGGGAGGCCGTGCCGGACGGGCCCCTGGACGCCTTCCAGGACCAGCCCGCCCCCGGCGAGCACCTGGCGCGGACCCTGGAGCTGATGGAGCACTACGTGCCCTGGGAGTACGCCCGGGCGACCCGCGTCGAGCTCACCGACGCCCAGGCCACCCTGGCGGGCCGCTACACCCCGGCCGTCCGCGATCCCGTCGGCCGGCTGCCCTCCGGAGGGCTCGTCCTCGGCGTCGCGGACGCGGTGGTGGCCGACGACCCCGTCACCGGGCAGGGCGCCAACTCCGCTGCCAAGTGCGCCGCCGCCTACCTCGCCGCGATCGTCCGGCACGGCGAGCGGCCCTTCGACGAGGCGTGGATGCGGGCGGCGTTCGCCGGTCACTGGGCCTCGGCCCGGCACGCGACCGCCTGGACCAACGCGATGCTCGCGCCGCGCCCGCCCGGGCACGTGCGGGAGCTGCTGGAGGCGGCGGGCCGGCACCAGGAGCTCGCCGACCGCATCGCCGCGGGCTACGACGACCCGGCGGGCATCGCCGCCTGCTTCGTCGACGCGCGGGAAGCGGCGGCGTGCGTGGCGGCCCTGGGCGGGGAGCCTGCCGTGGGCGCGGAACCGGCCAGGAGTGCGGCCGGCGGAGCGCAGCCGGGTGCTCCGGGGAGCGGCTGACGGGCGGCAGGCCGGCGTGCGTGCGCCCGCCCCGGCCGTCCTACGACGGCGCCGCGGCCGACCCGTAGCCCGCGTCCGAGCCGGACGTGGCGCCCTCCGGCAGCGGCGGCAGCTCGTACTTCCGCAGCGGCGCTTCGCCCGCGTCCGGGCGGACCGCCCCGAGCAGCGGGTTGGCGGCGATGGGCGAGACCTTCACGCTGCCGCCCGGCCGCGGCGCCTGCATGACCAGGCCGTTGCCGATGTAGAGCGCGACGTGTGTCGCTCCCTCGAAGTAGACCACCAGGTCGCCCGGGCGGAGCTCGTCCAGCGAGACCTTCGGCAGGGTCCGCCACTGCTCCTGGCTCGTGCGCGGGATGGCGCCGCCCGCGTGGGCCCAGGCCTGCGAGGTGAGCCCCGAGCAGTCGAACGCGTCGGGACCGGCCGCGCCCCACACGTACGGCTTGCCGAACTGCTCGAACGCGTAGGCGATGGCCTTCTCGCCCGCGGCGGACGGCCTGGTCGAGCCGCTCAGCCGGCCCGAGGAGAGCAGGGCGCGCTGCGCCTCGCCGATGTTCTTCTGCTCCAGCCGCTGGATGTCGGCGAGCTGCTTGCCGGTCAGCGACGCGAGCATCTTCTCGACCTCGCCGAGGCTCTTCTTGACCTTGTCGCGCTGCTGCTTCTGCTTCGCGGCGAGCACCTGCTGCTCGTTGAGGGCCTCGCGCGCCTTGCCGGCCAGGCCGGCGGCGCGCTTCTCGTCCTTCGTGAGCCGGCCGACGGTGGCCGCGCGCTGGCCCGCGGCGCGCTGGATCTGGTGGCCCCGGTCGAGCGCCTGCTGCGGGTCGGGGCTGAGGAGGACGGAGACGTACGGGGCGAGGGTGCCGCTCGTGCCCTGGTACTGCTCGCGGGCGAGGCGCCCGGCGGCGTCGCGGCTGCCGGTGAGGGCGACGCGGGCGCCGGCGAGCTCCTCGTTGAGGGCGTCGACGCGCTTGTGCTGCGCCTTGAGCTTCTCCTCGGTCGCGTTGTACGTCTCGGTGGCTTCCTCGGCCTTGCGGTAGAGCGTCTGCAGCCGGGTGAGCAGGGTGTGCACGGAGGGGCTGGACGGGGCTGCCGGGGGAGCCGGCCGGTCGGGCGGGGCGGCGG
>NZ_JBPQTW010000357.1:0-3804 GCF_051386535.1 Streptomyces sp. URMC 127 | reverse complement strand
CCGCCGCCCCCTCCCTCTTCACCTGGGAGTTCGCCTCCGACCCCTACCCGGCGTACGCCTGGCTGCGCGAGCACGCCCCCGTGCACCGCACGGCCCTGCCCAGCGGCGTGGAGGCCTGGCTGGTCACCCGGTACGCCGACGCCCGCCAGGCGCTCGCCGACCAGCGCCTGTCGAAGAACCCCGTGCACCACTCCGAATCCGCCCACGGCAAGGGCAAGGTCGGCATCCCGGGCGAGCGCAGCGCCAACTTGATGACGCACCTGCTCAACATCGACCCGCCGGACCACACCCGGCTGCGCCGCCTCGTCTCCAAGGCGTTCACCCCGCGCCGCGTCGCGGAGTTCGCCCCCCGGGTGCAGGAGCTGACGGACCGGCTCATTGACGGGTTCGCGGGAAGAGGGGAGGCGGACCTCATCCACGAGTTCGCGTTCCCGCTCCCCATCTACGCCATCTGCGACATGCTCGGCGTCCCGCCCGAGGACCAGGACGACTTCCGGGACTGGGCCGGGATGATGATCCGCCACGGCGGCGGCCCGCGCGGGGGAGTGGCCCGGTCCGTCAAGAAGATGCGGACCTATCTCGCGGAGCTCATCCACCGAAAGCGGGAGGATCTCGGAGAAGACCTCATCTCGGGACTCATCCGGGCGAGCGACCACGGCGAGCACCTCACGGAGAACGAGGCCGCGGCCATGGCCTTCATCCTCTTGTTCGCCGGTTTTGAAACAACTGTGAACCTGATCGGTAACGGAACCTACGCGCTCCTGCGCCATCCGGAGCAGCGCGAGCGCCTCCAGCGCGCCCTCGCCGATGGCGACGAGAGCCTGCTCGCCACGGGCGTCGAGGAGCTGCTCCGCTACGACGGCCCGGTGGAGCTCGCGACCTGGCGGTTCGCCACGCGGGACCTGACGATCGGCGGGCAGCGCATCGCCGAGGGCGACCCCGTCCTCGTCGTCCTCGCGGCGGCCGACCGCGACCCCGAGCGGTTCACCGACCCCGACACGCTCGACCTCTCCCGGCGCGACAACCAGCACCTGGGCTACGGTCACGGCATCCACTACTGCCTCGGCGCGCCCCTCGCGCGCCTGGAGGGCCGGACCGCCCTCGCGACGCTGCTGCGACGCCTGCCCGACCTGCGGCTGAACGCCGCACCGGAGGACCTGCGGTGGCGCGGCGGGCTCATCATGCGCGGTCTGCGCACCCTTCCGGTGGCCTTCACGCCTGAGGGGCCGTCACGGGGCATTCCGGGCACAAGCCCCGACCCGGCCCCCGGTGCGAATCACCCCAAATCCGGGCCCGCCTGACCTCCCGTCATCCGGCGTGACCTCGGCGTGACCTCCGCTACACCGGCTTGTGACTGGAGTGGGCCGTCGCTATCTTCAACGACCATTCCGATCCGACGCCGTACGAGAGGCCATATGCCATGAGATCCGGAACCGGCCGACATCGCCGCCCCCGTCAGATACCCGCCATCGTGGTCGCCGCGGGGGTGACCGCCTCCGGGATCGCCATGCCGCTGATGGCGGCCACCGGAGCGAGCGCCGCCGACGCCGGCACCTGGGACCGCGTGGCCCAGTGCGAGAGCGGAGGCCTGTGGAGTGCCAACTCGGGCAACGGGACCTACGGGGGACTGCAGCTGACCCAGGACCTCTGGGAGCGCCACGGCGGCCGGGAGTACGCCCCCCGGCCCGACCTCGCCAGCCGTGCGCAGCAGATCGCCGTCGCCGAGGAGATCCTCGAAAGCGGCGGCAACGGCCCCTGGTCGAGCTGCGCCGCGGGCGCGGGCCTGACCTCGGGCGGAGCCAGGGCCGACGTCAATCCGGGAGGCACGCACGCCCCCGCGAGCGACTCGACGCCATCACGCGCCCCGGAGCGCACCACTTCGCACTCCACGCCGTCGGAGCCGGACCGCCGCGAGGAGTCCAAGAAGCCGTCCACGGCTCCCTCGCAGTCCGGCAAGCCCTCGGCGGAGCCTTCCGCTCAGCCGTCGACTGGCAAGCCCTCGCCGGACCAGCCGTCCGGCAAGCCCTCCGGGACGCCGTCCGGCAGTCCGTCCCCCGATGCCTCGTCCTCCACGCCGGGCGACGCGAAGCCGGGCGACGGGAAGCCCGGCGGGAGCACGCCCGGTGACGAGGCGTCCGGTGCGGCCGGGGAGGGCCGGCACCGCAAGCCCTCGCAGTCCCCCTCGGACGACCCGACCTCGATCCCCACGTCGCCCGCCTCGCCGGCCTCTCCCACGTCTCCCGCATCCCCGTCGGCGCCCGCGGCGGACGCTCCGGAGGGTTCCGGTCCGGCGTCGGGCCAGGCGTCCGACGGCGTCGGAGCCGGTACGGGCAGGCATCGTGCCGATCCGTCACGTTCGGACGACACTCGATCGTCGCGCGGCGGCGGCGAGGGCCGTACCGGCAGTCCCACGGCCACCGACTACACCGTGCGCCCCGGTGACAACCTGTCAGTCATTGCCGAACAGCATGCGGTCAACGGTGGTTGGCAGTCGCTCTACCACCGCAATGAGAAAGTGGTCGGAACCGATCCTGACCTGATCCGTCCTGGTCAGAGGCTTGAGGTCGGTAAATAGACCGGTAGTTCGCGGCGAATGTCCGTTCCAGTCGAAAGTGAGACATGGGTCTCTTTGCCAGTTGGCGGAATGTCACCTTCCCCAACTCGGCAAAGCCCCTTCTACCTGCGGAAACGCAATGTTCCCATGGGTAACCAGGGGCCGCTGTGGCCGGAAAGAGGGGTTTGAACCCTTGCCGCGACTGTGTTTACCGTCGTGACCGCTCGCCACCGCGAGCACCACGGTCGTCACGCCGAATCCTGCCGACGGCCGGTGGAGTCGTCGCGCAAGCGCCGTAGGCAGGAGCGGGGGAACCAAGGTAGGCGCCGGGAACGGCTCCTCGGCCGAACGAAGGCCGCGGGTCCGGGACCGGCTAGGGGTGAAGCCGAGTGTGCTCGCACACGAAGCCGGGCGAACTCACAGCCCGAACCCGACAGCTCACCTCGTAGGCGTCGGTGAGGAAACGACTCATGTCCAAGGGCAAGCACCGTCGTCCGTCCAAGGCCGTCCGTATCGTCACGCTCGCCGGTGTCGCCGGCGCCGCCGTGGCCGCCCCGCTGATGGTCGCCACCTCCGCCAACGCCGCGTCCGTCCAGACGTGGGACAAGGTCGCCCAGTGCGAGTCCGGTGGCGACTGGTCCATCAACACCGGCAACGGCTACTACGGCGGTCTGCAGTTCTCGCAGTCCTCCTGGAACGCCGCCGGCGGCCAGAAGTACGCCGACCGCGCCGACCACGCCTCCAAGAGCGCCCAGATCGCCGTGGCCGAGAAGCTGCTCGCCATGCAGGGCCCGGGCGCCTGGGGCTGCGCCGGTCCCGGCGGCCTGACGGCCGGCGGTCCGAAGGCGAAGGTCGACCCCGGTTCCGGCAGCGTCTCCAAGTCGGCCCGCAGCGGCGGCTCCGTCTCGGGCAAGTCCCACGCGGACCGCAGCGAGCGCCAGGCCGCGCCGAAGAAGGCCGCGCCGAAGCACACGGCCCCGCAGGCCGCCGAGCGCGAGGACGCCCCGGCCCCGAAGCGGACCGCGCCGAGCCACGCCGCTCCGCAGTCCTACAAGACCGGCAACGGCGAGTACGAGGTCAAGGAGGGCGACACCCTCTCCACGATCGCCGACGCCCAGCACGTCAAGGGCGGCTGGCAGAAGCTGTACGACCGCAACAAGGACATCGTCCAGGACGCGGACGTGATCTTCGTCGGCCAGAAGCTGCACCTCAGCTGAGCGAGCTGACAGGGGCGGCCCACGCGAGTGGGC
>NZ_JBPQTW010000356.1:0-3806 GCF_051386535.1 Streptomyces sp. URMC 127 | reverse complement strand
GACCCGCCGCGCAGCGGCGGGTCAGACCAGCACGCTCGCCAGCAGCTCCGCCACGATCGCCGCTCCGTCCAGCGTCAGGACCGACTCGGGGTGGAACTGGACGCCCGCGAAACCGGGCCCGCGGAGAGCGTGCACATCGCCCGTCGCCGCGTCCCGGCTCAGTTCCACCCGGTGCATCGCCAGCTCCGCCTCCGCGGCAGCGGAACACCGTGCCGTGAACGTGTTGTAGAACCCCACCGTCTCCGGCCGCCCGAAGAAGTCGATCCGCTCCTGCGCCCCCTGGAACGGCACGTCCTTGCGGACGATCGCAAGGCCCAGCTCCGCCGCGATCAGCTCGTGCCCCAGGCACACGCCCAGCAGACCGTGCCGGTGGCCGCGCAGGAGCTCCGCCGCCAGGTTGCGCAGCAGCCGCATCTTGGGGTCGGCCGCGTCCGCCGGGTTGCCCGGGCCGGGGCCCAGGACGACGGGCCCCTCGTGGGCGAGGGCGGCCTCGCGGAGGCCGGGCTCGTCGTAGCGCCGCACGGTCACCGCAAGGCCGGAGGTGCGCAGCAGGTGGGCGAGCATGGCCGTGAAGGTGTCCTCGCCGTCGACGACCAGGGCGTGCCCGGTGAGCCGGGCGGTGGGCGCGGTGTCCCCGGCGGACTGCATGCGCAGCCAGAAGGGGGCGAGGTCCGCGCGGCGGGCGTCGAGCGCGGCGCGCACCTGCGGGTCGTCGGCGAGCCGGGCGGGCGGCAGCGCGGGCCGGGCGGCCCGCGGGGCGCGGACGCCGAGGGCCGCGAGGACGCCGGCCGCCTTGGCGTGGGTCTCGGCGACCTCGGCGTACGGGTCGGAGCGGCGGACGAGGGTGGCGCCGACCCCGACGCGGAGCCGGCCGCGGCGGTCGATGTCGGCGGTGCGGATGAGGATGGGCGAGTCCAGGGTCCGGGCCCCGCCCGCGTCCCGGCCGATGAGCGCGAGGGCGCCCGCGTAGTAGCCGCGGCCGCCGGGCTCGTGGCGCTCGATGACGCGGCAGGCGTTCTGCACGGGGGAGCCGGTGACGGTGGCGGCGAACATCGTCTCGCGGAGCACGTCGCGCACGTCGAGGGAGGAGCGGCCGCGCAGCTCGTACTCGGTGTGGGCGAGGTGGGCCATCTCCTTGAGCCGCGGCCCGACGACGACGCCTCCCCGGTCGCCCACGGTGCACATCATCTTCAGCTCCTCGTCCACGACCATGGACAGCTCCTCGACCTCCTTGCGGTCGTGGAGGAAGGCCAGCAGGCCCTCCCGGTCGGGGCCGCCGGCGGGGTAGCGGTAGGTGCCGCTGATGGGGTTCATGACGACGGTCCCGCCGGACATGCGCACGTGCACCTCGGGGCTGGCGCCGACGAGGGTGCGGTCGCCGGTGTGCACGACGTACGTCCAGTACGCGCCGCGCTCGCCGGCCAGCAGCCGCCGGAAGAGGGCCAGGGCGTCGGCGGGCGTGAAGCCGTGGATCTCGCCCTCGAAGGTCCGCCGGATGACGAAGTTGGCGCCCTCGCCGGTGCCGATCTCGTCCTCGATGACGCGCCGGACGATGTCCGCGTAGGCGTCGTCGCTCACGTCGAACGCGCCGCCCTCGACCCGTACGGCATGGTCCGGCAGCGCGGCGAGCACCTCGGCGAGGGGCAGCTCGTGGGCCTCGCGGGGGCGCAGGACGGCCAGCGGCGTGCCGTCGTCGCGGACGTCGAAGCCGCGCTCGCGGATCTGCCGGAAGGGCACGAGGGCGAGGGCGTCGTGGACGGGGCGGCCCCCGGCGGGCCGGCCGGTGGGCAGCGGGATGTCGGTGAGGCGCTCGACATCCTCGACGGGGCCGAGGAGCAGCTCGACGGTGCCGGGGGGAGCGCCCGCCGCGTCCCCGGCGCCGTGGGGGAGGCCGGGCGTGCGGCGGTGGAGGAGGGCGAAGGGCGGGCAGCCGGGGCCGGTCAGCCGGGCGAGCAGGGCGGCGGTGCCGGCGGCCGGTGCGGTGGCGAGGGTCATGGGGGTTCCTTCCGGTGAGAGGGAGGAACGGCCCGGGAAACGCGGAAGGCCGCCCCTCGGGCGGCCTTCGCGGTGCGTTCGGTGTACGCGCGATCAGTGGGCCGCCGGATGAGCGGTCCACCACCAGTTCTGGTTCTGCTGCGCGAACATGCTGGGCACCCTACCCGAGGCCGGGTGCCTACCGGCGGGTATGAGCCGCCCCCGGCCTGTCGGAAGGGAAGCTTCCGGGGCAAGCGGCGGGCGCGTGCCGCCCGCGGGCCGCCCCGCCCCTCGTCCCGGCATGTCTCAAAGTGCGGTCCGGCGGCCGGACAGCGGCCGCGACCCCGTAGGGTTGGAGCGTGACCGTGAACGCTGAAATCCACGCCGGTGGCAACACCTGGCGCTCCCTTCCCGCGGCGCAGCAGCCCGAATGGCCGGACCAAGAGGCTCTGCGCGATGTGATCGCCGAGCTCGAGTCCTATCCGCCGCTCGTCTTCGCGGGCGAGTGCGACCAGCTGCGCCAGCGCCTGGGAGCGGTCGCCCGTGGAGAGGCGTTCCTGCTCCAGGGCGGCGACTGCGCCGAGGCCTTCGACGCCGTGGGCGCCGACCAGATCCGCAACAAGCTCAAGACGCTGCTGCAGATGGGCGCCGTGCTGACCTACGCGGGCCAGGTGCCCGTGGTCAAGGTCGGCCGGATCGCCGGTCAGTACAGCAAGCCGCGCTCGAAGCCGACCGAGACGCGCGACGGCGTGACCCTGCCGACCTACCGCGGCGACTCCGTCAACGGCTTCGCCTTCACCGCCGAGGCCCGCACCCCGGACCCGCAGCGGCTGAAGCGGATGTACCACGCGTCGTCGGCCACGCTGAACCTGGTGCGCGCCTTCACCACCGGTGGCTACGCCGACCTGCGGCAGGTGCACGCCTGGAACCAGGACTTCGTGAAGTCCTCCCCGTCCGGGCAGCGCTACGAGGCCCTGGCCCGCGAGATCGACCGTGCGCTGAACTTCATGAACGCCTGCGGGGTGGACCCGGAGGAGTTCAAGACGGTGGAGTTCTACTCCTCGCACGAGGCGCTGATCCTGGACTACGAGTCGGCCCTGACCCGTACGGACTCCCGCACCGGGAACCTGTACGACGTCTCCGGCCACATGGTGTGGATCGGTGAGCGCACCCGCCAGCTGGACGGCGCGCACATCGAGTTCGCCTCCCGGATCCGCAACCCCATCGGGGTGAAGCTCGGCCCGACCACGACGGCCGAGGACGCCCTCACCCTGATCGAGCGGCTCGACCCGGAGCGCGAGCCGGGCCGGCTCACGTTCATCACCCGCATGGGCGCGGGCAAGATCCGTGACCACCTCCCGGAGCTGGTGGAGAAGGTCACCGCCTCCGGCGCCCAGGTGGCGTGGATCTGCGACCCGATGCACGGCAACACCTTCGAGGCGGCCTCGGGCCACAAGACCCGCCGCTTCGACGACGTGCTGGACGAGGTCAAGGGCTTCTTCGAGGTCCACAAGAGCCTCGGCACCCACCCGGGCGGCATCCACGTCGAGCTCACCGGTGACGACGTCACCGAGTGCGTGGGCGGCGGCGACGAGATCTTCGTCGACGACCTGCACCAGCGCTACGAGACGGCGTGCGACCCGCGCCTCAACCGCAGCCAGTCGCTGGACCTGGCCTTCCTCGTCGCGGAGATGTACCGCGACCAGTAGGCACACGCGAGCCGAGCGCGGGGGGGGGGGGGGGGGGGGGGGGGGGGGGGGGGGGGGGGGGGGGGGGGGGGGGGGGGGGGGGGGGGGGGGGGGGGGGGGGGGGGGGGGGGGGGGGGGGGGGCG
>NZ_JBPQTW010000355.1:0-3847 GCF_051386535.1 Streptomyces sp. URMC 127 | reverse complement strand
GTCGGCGGGGGTGACGGCCACGGGGCGGGTGCGGCCGGCGATGCGGGCGGCGGCCTTCTCGACGTCGCCGTAGGTGAGGTCGTGCACGGGCTCTCTCTCCTCGGAGCGCGGACCGCTGCCGGCGGCCGAAAGCAGCGCCGGGCGGCCGGAGCAGGGGTGATACACCGTACGCCGCCGGCCGCGCCGGCTCCCACGCGGTATGCCCACGGGCCGGTCGGTGCAACGGATGCCCACTACCGTGAGGGTTGGGGAAGCAAATCCGGCTGCTCTACGATGGGGAACATGACGAAGCCGCGCCCCTGTTCGATCGCCGACGCGCTCGGCGTGGTCGGCGAGAAGTACTCCCTGCTGGTGCTGCGTGAGGTCTTCTTCGGAGTCCGGCGCTTCGACGCGATCGCCCGCAACACCGGGGCGCCGCGCGACATCCTGGCCTCCCGGCTGCGCCGCCTGGTGGAGGCGGGAGTGCTGGAAAAGGTTCCCTACAGCGAACGCCCGGCGCGCTTCGAGTACTGCCCCACCGCCTCCGGGCACGATCTGCGCCCCGTCCTGATCATGCTGATGAACTGGGGCGACCGGCACCTGGCGGAGGTGCCGCCGACGGTCTTCGAGCACTCCTGCGGCGCCGATCTCGATCCGGCCGTCGTCTGCCGCTGCTGCGGCGAGGAGGTCGACAGCTCGGCGATCACCGCGCGCTTCCAGGTCCCGGGATGGGGCGTGGAGGGCGCGGCCTGACGGCCCGCCGGGGTGTGAAGGGCGCCGCCCGGCGGCGCCGCACCGTCACCAGTCGGCGACCCGGTAGTCCTTGAGGTGGACGCCCGAGACCGGGTCGCCCGCCTCGCCGCGCACGATCGGGTCGTAGACCCGCGCCGCCCCGTCCACGATGTCCAGCGGGGTGCGGAAGCCGTGCGCGGCCATCCACTCCTTCTTCGGCGCCGGGTTCTCGTCGGTGATCCAGCCGGTGTCGACGCTGCACATGTGGACGCCGCGGGCGGCGAGTTCGCGGCCGCTGGTGCGGGTGAGCATGTTGAGCGCGGCCTTGGCCATATTCGTGTGCGGGTGCCCCGAGGTCTTGTTGCGCACGGCGAAGCGGCCCTCGACGGCCGTCACGTTGACCACGTAGCGGCGCGGGTGCGGCGAGGCCAGCAGGAGCGGCAGCAGCCGGTCGCACAGGAGCGTGGGGGCGAGCGCGTTGACCAGCTGGGTCTCCAGCAGCTCCGCGGGGTCGAGCTCCCCGAGGCGCGCGGACCAGGAGTTGGCCGCGGAGCGGTCCGGCACCAGCCCGGCCTCGTCCACCTCCGCATCCACCTCCGCGGCGGCCGGCAGGACGAGCCCGAGCGCGGCGGACGCGCCCGTGCCGTCCCCGGCGCCCTCCAGCGCGTGCCGCGTCCGGAAGCCGGGAGCCGTCCACACGGCCGTGGCCGGCGTGCCGGCGGGCAGGGCGCGCGACTCCCCCGCGATCAGCGGCGCGTAGGCCCCGGGCGGGCGGCGGATGGTCTGCGCGGCGTTGTTGACGAGGATGTCCAGCGGACGGCCCTCCGCCCGCAACCGCTCGCACAGCCCGAGCACCTGCCGCGGGTCGCGCAGGTCGATCCCGATCACGGTGAGCCGGTCCAGCCACGCCTCGCTGCCCTCGGCGGCGTGGAAGCGGCGGACGGTGTCGCGCGGGAAGCGGCTGGTGACCAGGAGCTCGGCGCCGTCGCGCAGCATCATCAGGGCGAGCTGGAAACCGATCTTGACCCGGCCGCCGGTGAGCAGCGCCAGGCGGCCCGTCAGATCGGTGCGCAGGCCGCGCCGGCGAGCGTTCTCGGCGGCGCAGTCCGGGCAGAGCAGGTGGTAGAAGGCGTCGGCCCGGCTGTAGGGCGACTTGCAGACGTAGCAGCGGCGGGGGCGGCTGTAGGTGCCCGGGGAGCCGGGTGCGGTCAGGGGCGCGTCCTCGCGGCGGTCGAGGGCGCCGGTCGCCGTCGCGGCGGCCACGCGGGCGTCGGCGGCGTTCTGCTCCTGCCGGCGGTCCTTGCGGCGGCGGTGGCGCCCCTCGCGCGCGAAGGACGAGGCGACCTGCTCGGCGCGCAGGCGCACCGGGTCGTCGGCGGGGAGCTGCCGCAGCTTGCGGACCGTGCGGTCGAAGGCGGCCAGCTCTTCCTCGGTGATACCCGGGATGCCGGGGATGTTGGGGATGCCGGCGGCACCCGTGGTACCGGCGATCTCGGGGATTCCCGTGGTGCCGGTGTCGCCCGCGCCGCCCTTCACGTACCTGTACCCCGCCCCGCGGCAGGGCCCGGCCCCGCCTCCGCTCCTGCACGACAGACTGCCCGTCCGGCCGGATTCGAACCGGCGTCCTCCGTCATGCAATGACGGTGCGCCTGCCTCTGCGCTACGGACGGGCATTGACCAGCACCTTACCCACCGTCATTGATGGCGGCAAAACGATTTACCGCGGGAACCCGGTGCCGCTGCACGGGCGCCGCCCCGGCGATTCCGCCCTAGAATTCCAGGAAGTCTCCTGTTCCATGCCCATCGCGCTGGGGGCCGTCGTGAGCGAATTCGCCGAGGCCGTGCGACGGCGCGTGCGGGAGGCGCGGGAGGCCCTCGCGCAGGCCGAGTCCGACGGGGACGCCTACGGAGCCGCCGTCGCGGCCGACGAGCTCGACGACGTGCTGCGCCTCGCCCGCCTGCACGGGGTCGACCCCGACGCGTGAGGACCGCGTGAGCCTCAGAGGTCGTTGCCCGCGTACGACAGGTTGAAGCTCTTGTTGGCGAGCGGGAAGTCCGGGACGATCGTGTCCGCCAGCGCCACCGGCAGGGCGGGCCAGTTGAAGAAGGACGGGTCGACGGTCTTGACCCGGGTGAGCGTCTCGCCCTCGCCGAGCTCGACCCGCGTGGTGATGGTGCCGCGCCAGCCCTCCACGATGCCGACGCCGGCGCGGCGGGTGCTGCGGGCGAACAGCGGCGGCCAGGCGAGCGAGGTCCCGGTGGTGCGGCCCGCCTCCAGCCCGGCCGCGAGCCGTTCGGCCGTCGCCAGCGAGGCCTCGGCCTCCTCGGCCCGGACGAGGAAGCGGGCCAGGACGTCGCCGGCGGTGTGGACGGGGATGGTCAGCGCGCCCGCGTGGTCGTGGAAGGGGTGGCTCGCGCGCGCGTCGGCGGACAGGCCGCTGGCCCGGGCGACGTAGCCGAGGCAGCCCAGGTCGCGGGCGGCGGCCGCGCCGAGGCGGGCGGTGCCGGTGAACCGGTCGCGCACGGTGGTGTGGCCGAGGGCGAGGGTGACGATGTCGCGGATCTCCCGGCCCAGTTCCCGCAGCCGGGCGGGGCCGGGCACGGCGCGCAGCACCGAGCCGCCGGGCACGACACCGCCGCGCAGCAGGCGGTGGCCGGTGACCTCCTGGTTGAGGCGCAGGAGGCGTTCGCGGACGTGCTGGGCTCGGGCGTGCAGGATGCCGTGCCCGGCGTCGTTGCACAGCGCGCCGAGGTCGGCGACGTGGTTGTGGAGGCGTTCGAGTTCGAGGAGGAGGGCGCGGGCGCGGCGGGCGTCGGCGGGGACGTGGGCCCCCGTGGCCTCCTCCACGGCGAGGCAGTAGGCGAGGGCGTGGCCGACGGCGGTGTCGCCGCTGATGCGCTCGGCGAGCGGCAGGCCCTGGTCGGGGGTGCGGCCCTCGAAGAGCTTCTCGATGCCCTTGTGGACGAACCACAGCCGGGCCTTGAGCTTGATGATCGTCTCGCCGACGACGGAGAAGCGGAAGTGGCCGGGTTCGATGATGCCGGCGTGGACGGGACCGACGGGGATCTCGTAGACGCCCTCCCCCTCGACCTCCAGGAAGGGGTAGGGGCCCTCGGGTTCGGCGAAGGGCGGGGG